>JBCDHX010000075.1:0-28076 GCA_038749535.1 Bacteroidota bacterium | reverse complement strand
TTCGTCGAGGACTCAATTTGATTCGAAAAGCCTTGAAGAAACCTAAAACAAAACTGTTACTTCCTATGTGGAAGACTTTTGAATTGAGGGTTTTATCCCTTTTTCAGTTTTCCGTCGGGTAGAGTACAATTTGTTTCAAATGAGTTAGAAGAATCGATAAAATTTGAACAGTTGGCAGGACAACTTAAAGTGCGCGAAGTTTACAAGGACTTATCCAAAGGGATCAGTGTTCAAATCAAATCTGCTTTAGATGAGCAACCGACCTCGGCTTGTGTTCTTTCATTGAAAGGAAAGTCTTTGTTTATCAGAAGACTACCAAAAAATAGCTCAATTAGCAGATAAATTATTGTGGGAAATATGGAACTATCAACCTTATAAGTTTTTTCTGTTATAAAATAGCAACCAAATACAATGATACTACTTGATCGTCATAAGAAAATGCTACTTGATCTAATAGAGAAATATCTGCCCACCCATATAGATATTATCGTCTATGGTAGCCGTGCAGACGGAACGGCTCATGATATGAGTGATTTGGATTTGGCACTTCATTCGAAGGATGACAAGCCGATAAATAGTGATATTCTTTTTTCTTTTAAAACTGCCGTACGAAAGTCTAATCTTCCCATGTTAGTAGATATTTTTGATTGGCATCGTTGACCAGAAAGTTTTATTCCTCAGATCAAGCAATACGGCATACTGCTGGAGCGTAGCGTTCATGTGGAAGTAACTTCTTGATGATGATTATGACCATTGGGATTTTAGCAAAAAAATCTATCCGCTGTTATCTTCAACAATATTGATAACTCTTTAATTTCTCATTTGGCTATCTCACTAAAAAGCACTACTTTTGCAGCCCTAATTTAAAAATGCAAAGGCAGAATGTCGGGTTTGATAGAATATATAATCCCAATTGCCAGCTTGAAACAAGGTCTGTACGAGTATGATTTCGAGGTGACAGATGGCTTTTTTCAACATTTTGAGGATTCATTGTTGCAGAAAGGAACGCTAAAAGTGCGTTTGGAACTAGAAAAAAGAAGCGGCTTGATCGAGTTGCAATTTGATATACAGGGTTCAGTCATCACTACTTGTGATCGTTGTTTGGAAGAAATGGCATTTCCGATTGATGAAAATCAACACATGGTCGTCAAATATTCTGATGAATTGGAAGATGATCTGGAAGTCAGTTACATCCCTTTCGGGACGGAAATGATGGACGTCAGTAAATTCATTTACGAATACATTCATTTAGCGATCCCAATGGCGAAAACGCATGAAGATATTGGCGAGGATTGTCCGGTTCATTTAGAAGATTTTTTAGATGAGGATGACACAGCAGATGACAATGCGCCTTCTGTATGGGACGCCCTCAAGAACATCAATACGAATTAAAAGTGGTCAGTCATACCACATTTAAAATAACGTTCAATCAACAAAAAATAATCGTTTTTTGAACTCAAATCAAGTCAATCATGGCACATCCTAAGAGTAAAATCTCGAAGCAGCGCAAACGCAAGCGCAGAACGCATTATAAAGCAACAGCTCCACAGGTCGCTACTTGTACGACAACCGGTGAGTCTCACTTGTACCACCGCGCCTACTATGACGATGAAGGCAATATGTACTATCGTGGTAAGTTGTTCATCTCAGCAGAGGAAGACGACGAGTAGCCAATATTCCATTACTTCCTCAAAATCAGGAACAAATTAGCTCCCATATTTGGTTATATGTGGAGCTTTCTTTTGTTGGGCATAATTCAACTTTTTTTGCTACTCTACAATATCTTATTGTCCCACTTTCTCATTGTCTTATTCTCTCAATATTTAAAAATATGAACAAAACGATCATACAAACCAACGACGCGCCGGCACCAGTCGGGCCTTACAATCAAGCGATTCGTCATGGTGATACCTTATATGTGTCTGGACAAATTGGTATCAATCCAGCGACGGGCGAACTTGTGACGGACGACATCGAATCGGAAACCCATCAAGTCATGCGCAATCTGACCGCTATCTTGACAGAAGCCAATACTACTTTTGAAGATGTGATTAAGTGTAGCGTGTTTGTATCTGACATGAATCAATACAGCCAGATCAATGCCGTCTATTCGCAATACTTCAATGAAGATACCGCTCCGGCACGCGAGCTAGTCGAAGTCGCCAATCTGCCCAAATTCGTCAACATCGAAATCTCACTGATCGCAGCCGTGAAGTAGACCTATCAGTTGATATTTGAGTATTCTCGCTCTTGTTATCTCACTCCCTCACCTTATCTTTCTATGGAACAACAAACTGTTTTATCCTGTATCCAACCCACCGGACAAATGCACTTGGGCAACTACTTTGGCGCAGTCCGCAATTGGGTGGATTTGCAAGAAAAATATCGTTGTTTCTACGGCGTCGTTGACTATCACGCCATGACGATGCCTTATGATGTCAAAAAACTACGTACGCAGACGTGGGATTTGATCTTTGATCTATTGGCAGTAGGCATCAAACCGCATCATCTATTTATTCAGTCGCTCGTACCGGAGCATACAGAATTGTGCTGGATTTTCAACAACTTTACCTCTTATGGTCAGTTGACACGGATGACGCAATTTAAAGATAAGAGTGCCAAAGGCGAAGATGGTTTTGTCTCTGCGGGACTATTGGATTATCCAGTCTTGCAAGCATCAGATATTTTAATCTACAGAGCGAGTTTCGTGCCTGTCGGTAAAGATCAAGATCAGCATTTGGAGCTATCCCGCAACATCGCTCAGCGTTTCAATATGCAAGTAGGCAAGGAATATTTTGTACTACCGGAAGCCATCTATACAGAAACGCCAAAGATCAAGTCACCTGCCGATCCCACTCGAAAAATGAGCAAGAGCGCAGGCGATAAACACGTCATCAGTCTCTTCGCTGACGAAAAGCGCGTGCGTAAGCAAATTGGGTCTGCGGTGACAGATACTGGAGCACAGAGCGATGAGATGAGCGAAGGCGTCGCCAACTTATTCGAGTTGTTGAAAGCTACCAAACAACAAGATGCCCATCAGTCACTGATGACTGATTACGAAAATGGTAGCCTAATGTACAAAGACCTAAAGCAAAGTGTGGCGGATGCACTAGTCGACCTCACACAAGGATTCGTCACACGTCGCGCTGAACTCAACAGCCGAAAAAAGGAAGTCAAAAGCCAAATCAAAGCTTCTTCTGCTGACATCCGAAAGCGAGCACAGGAGACCTTGAAAGAAGTTAAAGACTTGGCTGGACTCATGAATGTAAAATACTAGAGGTGATAACATGAAGAGTGAGAGGTGAGAGCGTCTCATATCTCATATCTCATATCTCATATCTCATATCTCATATCTCATATCTCATAGTGAGTGTAACGAACGATCTCACCATCTCACCATCTCATATCTAAATAGAAAATGAAAATCATCTGCATCGGGCGCAATTATGCCGACCACGCTAAAGAACTCAACAATGCTGTGCCTTCTCGTCCGGTCGCTTTTATGAAGCCGCCTACTGCACTACTGATCGAAGGAAAACCTTTTTATCATCCTGACTTTTCCAATGACATCCATCACGAGATAGAACTGGTCTTGAAAGTGGCGAAAAATGGGCGTCATGTGCAGCCGGAGTTTGCGTCTACTTATTATGAAGAAGTCGGTTTAGGGATTGACTTTACGGCACGGGATGTGCAGTCGGAGTTGAAAGCGAAAGGTCATCCTTGGGAGATCGCGAAAGGCTTCGATCATTCGGCTGTGGTGGGTGACTTTGTCCATATAGACGAAGTTGATACCAATAATATTGAGTTTTATCTGAACAAGAACGATGAGCGCGTCCAGCATGGCTTTACAAAAGACCTGCTGTTTCCATTCGATGACATCATCGTTTATGTCTCTCAATTTTTTCGATTGCAGAGAGGTGATCTGATCTTTACGGGCACACCTGCTGGGGTGAGTCGGGTCGCTATCGGTGATCGTTTGGAGGGATTTTTGGTGACGAAAGAAGGAGCGAAGCAGCTGCTGGAGTGTGAGGTGAAGTAACAAACTATTGACCATGACAATGAAGCATCAACTCTTTTTCCTATTGGTATTCAACTTGCTGGCGATCAGCAGCTTTGCGCAGTCACTCAACAATACAAAAGTAGACGGCTATCGAGCGATTTGGTTTGAATTGAATCAAAAATACGAATATGGCAATAAATATTCTGGTGCATTAGGAACATACACGGCAAAGCACAAACCGCTTGCAATTTACGCGCCTGCTGTCGATCAGACGTTCTTTGTTTATGGCGGCACGAAGTCAGCAGATAGTCGGTACTTGTTATGTATGATCGGCGTCTACGATCATAAAAGTAATATCGTCAGCCGACCGACAGTCGTATTCGATAAAAAAGGCGTGGATGATCCTCACGACAATCCTTCTTTACTGATTGATAATGAGGGTTATATTTGGGTATTTGTCAGTGGACGAGGGACTAACCGACCGGGGTTTAAATACAAAAGCACAAAACCTTACCACATCGACGAATTTGTGCAGGTGACGCAAGAAGAAATGACCTATCCACAGCCTCGAATGGTGCAACAAGGTTTCTTCAATTTCTTCACCAAATATACCGGAAAACGACAGCTTTATTTTGAAAGTAGTCAAGATGGAACAATTTGGACACCCGATCAAAAACTAGCTGCCATCGTCGAAACAGGTGCGACCCATTCCGGTCACTATCAGACAAGTACGACTTTTCAAGACAGCATCATTGGCACATTCTTCAATCGCCATCCCAACGGCAACGTCGATCAACGCACCGATCTTTACTATGTGCAATCCACTGATTTTGGGGCAACATGGACGACAGCAGGCGGTCAAGTTTTGCAATTGCCGCTCACCGAAGTCAATAGTCCGGCACGAGCAGTTGACTATGCGACGTTAGGCAAAAACATTTACCTCAAAGACATACAATACGATAAAAATGGCTATCCAATTTGTCTATACATCAGAAGTAACGGACACGAACCCGGTTCTAAAAGTGTACCTTACGAGTGGTGTATTACAAAATGGAATGGCATAGCTTAGACAACTCATATCATCACCACTTCCGATCATAATTATGATATGGGCAGTTTGTTTATTGACGAAAATGACTGGAAAATTGTCGCACCAACAGAAATAGGGAAACAAGCTTGGGGTGTAGGTGGCGAAATAGCGATTTGGCAATCTGTAGATAAAGGAAAAAGCTGGAAAAAGATTAAAACAGTCACTCAAAACAGTCCGCTCAGTCATTCTTACATCCGGCGTATCGAAAATGGGAAGGCACCGTTTCAGTTCTTTTGGGCGAATGGTCACTCGCATGAATTTAGTCGCTCTGAATTGTTTTTCGGTGACTTTTCAGGCAAGGTGTGGCGGTTGCCTTATGAGATGGAGGAAGAATGGAAGCAGCCAGCTGAATTGAAGAATTGAACAACTACTCATTTCCACACCTGACAAGAAACATCGAACGCTTAGTCAAACGCACCTACTTTTTATCCTCCACAAAAATCTCATTCAACACCCCTGCCAACCGATAGCCACCAACCGCCAGCTGCTCTTCGACAACTTTTCGTCCACGATCTAAATAATACTCGGAAACAGCATCATTCTTTTGAATATAGACTTTTCGACCATTGTCTTCGACTTTTAGTACGCCACGATAGCCGTATTCGATAGCTAGTTTATGGCTCTCTAGCGTCCAAAAATCAGGATCAAGCAGATACGCATTTTTTTGCGCTGCCAGCGGATGCGCTTCCATAATGCGATGCGCCAATTCTTTGATGCGTTCTAGCTCAGCTTCGGTCAACCCATCTTTGGGCGTGCCATACGGATTGATATCATTGTATTCGCTTAAATAGCCGCAGCCATCATCCCAACACATATGTAAGTTGCGCCATTTCCCAAAAGAATTGATCGGGAAAGCATTGCCGCCAGCATCGCCGCCGGGTACTTCTTGGGAGTAGTAACTCGTGGAATGTAGCGGCTGATGAATATCACCGACAAAATGCGTCAGAAATCCCAATTGCCTCGCCTGTTCTACTTCCCTCGCTCTGTCTGATGCCAATACTTTTCGCGCTTCCTCGATCGCCCAAACGACATTGACTTTCGGCATGGTCGGTAGTGCGATGTTATACGGATTGTAAGGCAAATTGGTGTAGTGCCAACTGTCATAGACGCGTACGCCTTCCCCTTTCAGATCGTCCGCCCATGTAGACAGAGCCACAAAATGATTGATGTATGGATAATCACGCTCTATCCATTTGACGTGCGCATCGACTTGCTGCTTGGCATGAGGCGCCAGGTTTTCGTAGGCAATCATGGCAATCACCATATGTCCCGGATCCCACCATGATTTGAGTTGAGCTTGACTCATTAGCCAACAACAGATGACCAAAATTAGGCTACGTTTATTCATCAGTAGTTTCTTCTGACGTGGTGGTTTCTTCTGCTGTTGCCTCCACTTCTGCTGTTGCCTCCACTTCTGCTGTCTCTTCTTCCTTTAGCAAATCTGCTGCTTTGAGCGCATTGTACCACTTGATGACTTTTTTGATGTCACGCGTATAGACTTGATCTTTATCGTGATTGGGTAGAATGTCGGTAAAGTATTCGCGTAGCTCTTCGTCAGAGGAGTTGTGTTTGATAGGTGGGTTGTCCGCCTCTTGCTCCATCATGCGTTTGAAGACTGCAGAGATGTCCATCGCATCACCATCGTCCGTATAGATACCCACGGTGTTGAGTGGCGTAAATTGATGCTGGCGAGAAGCGACAAATTTGCGCTTTCCAGTTTTTATGTCTTCTACCACTAGACCGTTGTTTCTATTGGAAGTTACTTCAAACAAACCATTCGTCAGACGTCCACTGATGGCTACTATCTTTTCTAAGTTCATTGTCTTATTTTGTTAGTCAAAAACGGCTGTAAAGATATAGAAGAATTGTGGTTTTGAAATTTTATACTCATCGGAGTTCAATAAAATAATCTCTTGTCAATTGATTTTTTCTTCTTTACGATTCAGTTGATACCAGTCAATCTTCCGCGTAAACAACATCACAAAGCCCAAAATGACAAATAATCCAATGCTGCCGAGCAGGAGCGCGTAGTCTTCCAGTTGCAACAGCGTATAAATGAATCCATACAGAATAATCAATATCGCCGTCGTCACTAGCGTCAGTCGATCATTTTTGAAGATACTCCGAATGTAAAGTGATACTAACCCAATAATAAGCGCCGTGGCGACCCAGTAAGCTGCCGTGAAGCCAATATATTCTGACATGGCGAGTAGCAAGGTGTAAAACAAGATGAGTGCTAGTCCCACCAAAATATATTGAATGGGATGAATGCGTTTGCCGTTCAGAGCTTCGACAAAGAAGAAAATTAGAAAAGTCAGCGCAATGAATAAAATACTGTATTTGGCGGAGCGCATACTTTTTTGATAGTGGTCAGCAGGTATGAGAAGTTCGACACCGAAACGTGAGCCACCAAAGCTATATTGATTGTTGAGCCACTGCTGCGGATAGTTGCGATTGAGACTCAGTACTTCCCAATTGGCAGAAAAACCTGAATCTGCTACTTCGCGCTCATCAGGCAAAAATGCACCTTGAAAGCTAGGTGTTGACCAAGTAGAGGTCAAGTTGGTCGTCGTCGTTTCGCCCAAAGGGGTAAAATAGATATTGCGGCTGCCATTCAAGTCCAGCTCAAAACTAAAATCGTATGCATTTTTTGCCTTCGTCAGATCTAATCGGACACTCATACCGCTAGCGTTAGCATTATTGGAGGATGTGGTAGTTTCTGCCTCTTTGTAGGTGTACTGATTGGACGGTGAGTTATAGTTGCTTGATCTAGCATTATTCAACGGATATTGAACGCCGGGCGAAAAGGTGTACTCAGCATCATTCCAACTCAACTTTACCGTATTCTGTATGCCACGCATATCGGAAATACCCACTTCCATCACCGCTTCATCCCAAAGTACATCGCTGCTGTCTATCTTAAAATCATCAAAATCGGGATGTTCGAAACTTCCTGACACCTCTATCTGCGAGCTATACACCACCACTTCATAGATGCTACGATAACGCGTCTGTGGGTCGAGCTCGCCGTCTATATTTAATGTATTAGGCAAAAAATGAGCGGTGCGTATCTGCGATCTCGTCTTACCTTCCTCATCCGTAAAATAAACGGTATACGGTACACTTAGCATCGGACCTACCAATTGCTGCGGATAGCTCCACGCGCTGCTGACTTCATTGATGACACGTTCGCTATTGTACTCCCGCTCTCGGATGAGCGACTCTACCATATTGGCAGGAATCAATAGCAACAATATCAGTATCCCAATGGCGACGAGTTTCACGATGAGTGAGTTGCGTAGCCATTCATTGAGTCGGTCGAAGAAGTTCATCTACGGAGAGTTTCGAGAGAATGAGAAAATTGAGAATTTCGAGAGACTTACATCTCGTCTGTCATTTCAAAAACCAAAGTCCCACCATTCTGTATCGCATCATGATCGAAAAAAGGTTGATCGAGTAGTTCGCCATTCAGCTCTACTGATCCAACGTATTTGTTTTCAGGGCTGTTGTTCTTGACTTCTATTTCTAGCATATTTCCATTTTCTAGGAAAATTGTTGCTTTGTCTACCACTGGTCTGCCTATGGCGTATGCGGTGCTACCGGGACAGACGGGATAAAAGCCCATCGCGCTCAGAATGTACCAAGCAGACATGGCGCCACAGTCTTCATTGCCAGAGATGCCGTCCGGTGTAGGCGTGTAGAGTTCGCGCATGATTTGGTCGAGTCGAAGTTGTGCTTTCTCAGGTTGATCGACGTAGTTGTACAGATAGGCGACGTGATGGCTAGGCTCGTTGCCGTGTGCGTACTGTCCGATGAGTCCACTGATGTCGGCTGAGGCATTTTCACCTCTGATTTCTGAATCTGCACTGAATAGTTCGTCTAGTTTTGCAGCAAAAGCTTCTTTGCCACCCATCAAGTCGATATAGCCCTCGACATCATGCGGCACAAACCACATCCATTGCCAGGAATTGCCTTCTACAAACTCACTGACTTGAACATTGTGATCAGAATAGTAGGGATCGAAAGGTTCGCGCCATTCCCCATTGGCTAACTTGCCGCGCATGAATCCGATATTGGAATCAAAATAGGCTTTGTATTGTTGGCTTCGATTGTCGTAGCGGCTAGCCACTTCTTCCTCCCCTACGTCGGTCGCCATCGCTGCAATACACCAATCGTAGTAAGCACATTCCAGTCCATAAGAAACAGATTGCCCGATAGAATCTGCCGGAATAAAGCCGTTTTTATCGATGAAATCAAGTTGTTTGGGTAAAACATAAGCAGCGCGAGGTTCTGCGAAAGTACTCGATAGTTCTTCATTATAAGTGGAACTGATGACAGCCGCTTCTACTGCTTTTGGTACATCAAATGCTATTCCTTTGGCTGCTGCATCCGCTAGAAAAGCAACTGATGGGTAGCCCACCATCGTTCCGGTATAGTTGGATGCCAATGCCCATTTGGGAAGGACGCCGCCTTGCTCATATTTTCGGAGCAACGCTTTTGCCCAGGTAGCAGACTTCTCCCGATTAATGAGGTGCATGAGTGGATGTAAAGAGCGAAAAGTATCCCAAAGTGAATAGACGGTATAGTTGGTAAAGTCGTCTTCTGCTTGATGAATTTGTTTGCCCATGCCGCGATATTGACCATTGACGTCTTGCGCTAGCATGGGCGCGAGCATACTGTGGTAGAGTGCGGTATAGAAATTGGTTTTGATGCTATCGTTGGTGGTTTCGATTTCTATTTTTGCCAATTCTTTCTGCCAAGCAAACTCACCCATAGTTTTCAGTAAGTTGAAGTCCCAGTCAGAATTTTCGGCTTCCAAATTCGCCTGTGCGCCTTCCAAACTGACTGGAGAAATACCTGTTTTGACCAGTAATTTTTCGTTGGCTTTCAGCTCTGGAAATGATAGCCATGCTTTCACACTTTCGCCTGCAATGCGATTGTCTTCACGTTTTTCGGTATGCTTGGTGAGCTCAAATGACGAAGAAAATTGCGTATAAAAATACACCGGATGATCGTACGCCCAACCTGTCGTTTTCCTTTGCCCACGAATAGTCGTGCTGTCTATAATTTCGAGACTTCCAGAGATAATTTTATGTCCCCAATTGGGCTGTAAAACGTGCGCCAAATCCAGATATAACTTTGCCGTTGCTCCCTCGGGGAAAGTATAGCGATGCATTCCGGTGCGCAGTGTAGCGGTCAGTTCTGCTTTGATTTTTGATTGCTTCAGTTGGACAGTATAATAAGCGACGCTTGCCTCTTCGGTCGATTTATCCAAATAATCCAACGGCTCGTCCTCGTCTTCTCCAATGTACGGCAGCACTAAAAAATCCCCCATATCACCGATGCCCGTTCCACTCAAATGCGTATGCGAAAATCCATAAAGTGTAGAGTCCGTATAATGATACCCACTAGACGCATCCCAACCTGAAATGTGCGTATCAGGACTCAACTGTACCATACCAAAAGGTAGCGTCGCGCCAGGAAAAGTGTGCCCATGACCGCCTGTGCCGATAAAGGGATCGACGTATTGAGTGGTGTTTTTAACGATTCTGGGATAGCTGAGTTCCTCCTTGAGATCAGATGACTGACAAGCTAACAGCCATCCTAGAGCGAGGAAAGAAAAGATTATTTTTTGCATATATGAAAATCTGGTTAAACCTTGAATCAAAAATGAAAGTCCAAAAGAAAAAACAACTATGAACTACACTCAATTCTTAGCACTGCTGCTGTGCTGCTTTATTTTTTCTTGCGACCTCATCGATGAAGTGGATGATATAGACGAGTCCGCTGACAACGAAAGTACACTTTATTTTCCACCTACCGATAGCGATATTTGGGAAACGATTGACCCTGTGTCTTTGGGATGGAATGTCGATCAGCAAGATGAATTGTATGACTTTTTATCTGATAATGGCACGCGTGCTTTCATCGTCTTGAAAGATGGCAAAATCGTCATGGAAGAATATTGGGGACAAGCCATTCTAGGCAATGCCTCTTTTGATGCCAACTCACAATGGTATTGGGCATCGGCCGGCAAAACGATTACTTCTCTTTTGATCGGTCGAGCACAGCAAGATGGTTTTTTAGACATCGAAGATAAAAGCTCAGACTATCTAGGCGCAGGATGGACGAATATGCCCAAAGCGCAAGAAGACCAAATCAAAGTCCACCATCAGCTTAGTATGTCTACGGGTATCAATCATCGTGACGTAGTATTTAACTGCGTCGAAAAAACTTGCCTTGACTACAACGTCGATCCTGGCGAACAATGGTTTTATCACAACGCCACTTATCTCCTCCTCAAAAATGTCATCACTGCCGCTACCGGAGTCGATTACAAGAACTATACCGACCAGATATTGTCACCTATTGGTCTCAATGGGCAATGGCGAGGGGCAGAAGATATTTCTAAAGTTTATTATAGCACTGGTCGCGAAATGGCACGTTTTGGTTTACTCATTTTGAATGAAGGCATTTGGGACAGCACACCTATCTTGGATGATGCGGACTATTTTAAGGCGATGACGACCAGCTCTCAAGACCTCAATCTGTCCTACGGTTATCTTTGGTGGCTTAATGGCGAATCCAGTCTCATGATGCCACAAAGTGAAATGGTCTTCAATCAATCTTTGGCACCCGATGCGCCTAGCGACCTCATCGCCGGCATGGGTAAAAATGGACAGTATGTCGATGTAGTGCCTAGTAAAAATATAGTAGTTGTCAGAATGGGGCAAGCACCGGGCGATGACTTTGTGCCTACCGTTTTTCACAATGAAATGTGGTCGTATTTGAGCGCGGTGATAGGGGAGTAAATGTTATGCATGATGCGTGATGCGTGATGTGTGAAAGTAGAGAAATAAGCGTTTGAGAGAGGTGACTTGATTATTTTGAGTCCATTTTTTGAATGGATTGGCTGATTAGTTCATATAAATATTTCCAATCTTCTTGTGGTAGGAGTGCTAGATGTCGCTGCATTGTTTTTTGATCGTTTCGGATGGCAGGACCGGTTTGTAATTCTTGAGGTGTACCATCTTGTAGTTTGAGTGCAGTCTCTAGGATAAGCGGTTGCAGCAATTCAAAAGGAATGTCTTGATGGGCTGTGATTTGATGAGCGATGTGGTAGCAATAATTAGTAAAGTTATTAACGAAGACAGCAGCGACGTGTAGATAGGCGCGTTGCTGATCGTCGATGCGATAGGTCGGTGCACCTAGTTGTTTAACTAGATTTTCCAATTGAATAAACAGATTTTCGTTAGTGGCGGATAGACAGAACGGTACTTGCGAAAAATTTAGCTGACGCGCCGGGGAAAAAGATTGAAGTGGATAGAAGATGCCATGATTTGGAAATACTTTTAGCACGGTGGCAGCAGTCGCGCCGGAAGTATGCACAACAAATGCAGTTTCAGGCAGATATTGAGCGAGGTCATTGACTACTTTGGTGATAACGTCGTCTTTAACAGCGATGATGTAGAGGTCGCTATTTTTAGAAAGTATAGAAAGTGAAGCGGTTGCTCTGGCGTTGACTTCTTTTGCTAAAGTCTTGGCATTTTTGAGTTGTCGGCTGTATACATCATTGATGACTACGTCCCTTTCCTTCAAAGCTTTCGCCAATATGGTGGCTACTCGTCCGCTGCCGATCAGGGAAACAGTACTGATCTTTCTCATATTCATCTGGTTACTTCCTTAACAATAAACTTACCACAAATAGACAAGCCCATCACTTTCTACAAATGATGGGCTTCTTGTATCGTTCCTAAGTGCTTACGCCTCAGCTTTCTTTCTACGCTTGCGACGTGTCTTGAATAGCTCTTTGACATCTTTTTCTTTCAAGAAGCCAAATTCTGGGAACATCGCTGCCACGAATTTCTTGATGTCTTGATAGTCTTTGTCGCGCTTATTCGTGAAGTGCTTCAAGAGTCGTTTGACGTACTTCATGGATAGCTCTTTCAGATCTTGATTGAACTGCTGATTCGCAAAAATCTTCATGTATATCGGGTACAACTTCGTGATCTCAAAGAACTCCGTATAGTCCGTCGGCTCTAAGTTGCTAATGAACTGATTGAAATAGTTGAAGATCGCACGGCGTACCGCTTCGTTTTCTTTGGACTTGCCTTCGTGCTTGCTGTCGAAAACGCGCACCTCATCTTGTACTTGCTCCGTATTGTAACCGTTACTGTGTACGCTGTCCATCAGTGTGTAATAGTCGGTCAGCGTATCTGTGACTGATTTATCGACCATTCCGGACATCCGCATTTCTGCTTCGCCGCTCATATTGGTCACATCTCCATTTTGGATGTCGAGGATGAAATCAAAATACTTATCTTCAAAGTCAGGTGTACTCGTTCTGATCTTATTAAACACTTCTTTTACTTCGGCTTTTTGTGCATCATCTAGCTCGAAGAAAGAAGCAAATAGCACTGTAATTTGCAGATGCTCAGTAGTGCCATGAAATTCTTCGCGTTTCACGAATGCCATTAGCGGTGCTACTAAGCTCGAATTGTCCATTTGGTTTTTGATGCGATACTGCAAAAATGCCTTCAATCCGGTGAACATCGTATTCAGCTCAGAAACATTGGTCGGAAACTCAGCGGAGTAGAAATTGTCATCGCGGAACTGTCGCTTGTAGCGGTTCAGTAAGATCTCGCGTTCACTTTGTACTCGGAAGTTGTCTCCTTTTTGTGCTTTGAGGTAGTTACGGATGCGTTTATTTTGAATGTCGTTGAGCAGATTGGTGATGCGAATATCACTGCTCAGGGCAAAACCTACTTGTATCGTCTGTCCGATTCGCTTTTTGAGAATGTCAAAATTAGGTGACTCGCAGATGGTCATCAATATCTCCAAAAAGTGCTCTTGCGGTAGAATGTATTTACATCGACTATTGATCTGACCGCGTAGTGCTGCAAAGCCTAAAATTCTAGGCAAATAGAGCCCCTCGAAGGCTTCATGCAAGATAATCTTCTCAAAATGAACGAGTTGCAAAGGATGCTTAGCCGCCACTTCTTCGTAGATCGCCGCGATCTTGGGTTCGTATATTTCCTTTAGCTGCGTATAATACGCCTCGTCTTCTTCCTCCAAATAAGCAGCCAATTCATCTGCTGATTGTATTTCTTGTGCTACCGCTTCTAGTCGCTCTATATAGCTGCTGTCCAATTCTTTTAGCATGATCTTAAAGTATGATGTTCTTCAAAATAAAGACCTGATAATGCCACTCAAGGCATTATCAGGTCTAGTTGTAAATAACTTACGTTAATGATCGCGAAGTGCGACAGTAAGTAATACGACAAAAGTACAATAAAGTTGTATAAAAAACAACGCCCACTTGATAAATCAAATCAAGTAGACGTCAAATGAGTTTCATTACGATGATCTCTGATAGATCAAATAATTATTTCTCTTCTTCAACAGGAGCAGCCTCTTCAACTGGTGTCTCCTCAGCAGGTGCTTCCACTTCGGCTGTTGCCGCTGCTTCTGGAGTAGCTTCTGCTTCCGGTGTTGCTTCAGTTTCTCCGGCGATGTCTTCTAGGGTCGTTTCATTCATTTCAGCAAGTGTCTTGCCTTCGTCGCTATCTGCACCATCACCCATGATTTCTTTCGCTGCCTCAGAAGTATCTTCTTTTTTCAGCGTAACGTTGTCATATTTACCATCCAATCCGGCAATACGTGCATTGAAAGCATCTTGCTCTTGCTTAGTTGCTTCAAAACGAGCAGCAACTTTCGCTTCTTTTGCTTCAATCCAAGCACTCAACTTCTCATCCGCTTGCTCTTGCGTCAATGCACCTTTTTGTACACCTTGCATCAAGTGCTTTCTGTACATGACCCCTTTGAATCGCAAAATCGCACGAGCTGTATCCGTAGGCTGTGCACCTTTCATCAACCACTCATAAGCACTAGCTCGATCTAGCTCGATAGTCGCCGGCTTAGTCATCGGGTTATAAGTTCCGATCTTCTCGATAAATTTACCATCACGTGGCGCTCGAGAGTCAGCAATAACAATGTGA
Source organism: Bacteroidota bacterium (assembly GCA_038749535.1). GTDB lineage: Bacteria > Bacteroidota > Bacteroidia > Chitinophagales > Saprospiraceae > JAAUTG01. The sequence continues at coordinate 12,988 of JBCDHX010000075.1, read as the reverse complement.
TAAAAAGGACGTTTCTTTCTTCCTTTTCGCTGTAGTCTAATCTTTACTGGCATGTAAATTTTGTTCTTTAATAGTATAATAATGCCCCGTTTACCTTGCAAGCAAGCTACGGGATTTCCAGCAAGGCGCAAATTTACGACATTTTCGGGAGTATTGCCACTATTGAACAAAAATTTCAAGAAATTGACGAGCGTAGATGTTTTTTTCATTCATGCAACCTCTATCCTGAAAAACACTCCTTCTTTTCTGTTCACTCAATTATTCATCATTTTCAGAACAGAAAACATGAAAGTTACTTTTGCTTTATTGCTCTTTTTTGCCATCTCTGTATGCTCATTCTCACAGTCCAAAAGTGCTTATTTGGCTAGCAATCGCTTAGATTTGAATACCTCTTTTACTTTTCCTCAAACCGATTTTAAGCTATTGGGGTTCGGTGCGATTCATGGCAGCAGCAAGACCGAAACGGCAGAAATCAAGCTACTGGAAAGTCTATTGCAAAATAATGACATCCGCTACTATTTGATGGAAGTCAATTACAGCCATGGCTATTACTTCAATGAATTTTTGGAAACGGGAGATACTATTCTTTTGAAAGAGTTGATACATGACTACGGCTATCGCGTCTCTCAAGAACGCAGCATCAGTGTATACGAAAAATGGAAAGCCCTGTATCGCCTCAATCAATCGCTGCCCGAAGCTAAGCGACTCACCGTCATCGGTCTGGAAGCTCCTTATTTTTACAAATATGCCATTCGACAAATTGCAGCATTAACAGCTGGACAATATGACAATTGGGAGACACTCAATGAGATCAAGGCGGCAGCTCAATTGGACACGACTATATTTTATAGCTACAAAGAATTGCCAATCGCTGAAGTAATTAAACGCTTTGTAGAAGAAAGTGAAGAGCAGTCTATTAGTTGGGCGAATGAAAAAGATATGCAGCCCTTGCTTGCCCATCTTCGGCTGTCTTTTAAAGATGAAAATCGTGAACAACAAATCTTCGAGAATTATGTAGCGCTTTCCAAGTTCTACGATTTTTCTACCAATAAACAGTTCGCTAGATACGGATTCTTTCACCTCGAAAAATATAGAGAACGCGATAGCTATCCACCCTTTTTCGCTCGCCTGATCGACAATGACATTCACGCTAAAACGGATGTAATGACTGTCATGGGCTATCTGACTGACAGCAAAGTACTCTGGAACATCAAAAAGGACAGAAACTATGACTACAAAGGCTATTCGACAAAAGCAGGTTATGGTATTTCGGACTACTTGTTGGAATATTTTCAAGGCATCCATGAGCTAAAAAAAGCTCAAATTTCTGATCTGACGCTTTTTCGATTGAATCAGCCGGACAGTCCATATCATGAATCCGAACCGGATTTGATTGCCATCAAAAAGATAATCGGTCGCTCCAATAGGAAAGATGTAGCAGGAAAGGCGACGACTCAGTTCATCGACTACGCGCTCTTGATCAGTGATTCGCCAGCCAATGTGCCGCTGGCAGAACTAAAATCTGATTAGTCTACTCTCGTTTTATCAACTTGTATTGACTTTGTCTGTTCTAGTGCCAATCAAGTAGATGAGCGCATATAATTTCCAATTTTATGACGACATCTTTTCTGCTCATATTTCGTTGAAAAGCCTCGTCGATAGGCATCGCCTGTGTTTTTCCTCTTGTAAGGAAGCCCTTTATCCCTCTCAAGAGTAGATCTGAGCAAAAAATCTGTTCGGTCAAAAAGGGAATTTATTTACCCTCAGCTACTTAGAAAATAGCTACTTCCGCTATTTTTATACTTTTGCAAAAAATGAATACATGGCATACGAGATATTGCACCTGACTCATGAAGCAGGCATCACGACGATCACGATCAATAGAGAAAAAGCCCTCAACGCACTCAACGAAGCGACGCTTCTGGAGCTCCAACATTTCTTCAAAGAGGAAGCTCCTCAAATGGAAAACCTGAAAGGCATTATCTTGACCGGCGCAGGCGAAAAAGCCTTTGTCGCAGGTGCAGACATTAAAGAGTTTTTGGGTGTACAAGGCGATCAAGGCGCAGAACTGTCGAGACGTGGTCAGGATATTTTCTTTTTATTAGAGCGTTTCCCAAAACCAGTCATCGCAGTCGTCAATGGCTATGCTTTGGGCGGTGGTTGTGAGCTGGCAATGGCTTGTCACTTGCGCATCGCGACGGAGCGTGCTAAGTTTGGGCAGCCGGAGGTCAATTTGGGGATCATCCCCGGTTATGGTGGGACGCAGCGACTAATTCAGTACATAGGAAAAGGTAAAGCACTGGAATTGATGATGACTGGAAACATGATAGATGCTGCGACAGCAGAGCGACTAGGTTTGGTCAATTATGTAGAAGCCGATAAAGCAGTGGCGATGGAAAAAGCAACTGGACTTATCCAGACCATTGCCCAAAAAGGACCTATCGCCATCGCTAAGGTCATCGAATCTGTAAATACTTATTTTGAGCCGGGTGTCGATGGATTTGAGCGAGAGGTAGAGAAATTTGGGATGACAACGACGACAGAAGATTTCAAAGAAGGTGCGACGGCGTTCATTGAGAAACGCCCGGCGAAGTTTACGGGCAAGTAGCATTCAAAAAGTTAGGTTGTAACTTGAAGTTACGACCTAACTTAACCAATCACCCATCCACTCCACATTTTCTATTTCTGAACTCAACCACATGCCACCAAATCCAGAAACAGAACTGGAACGATCGCTGGAACTCCTAGCCATCGAACGCCGAGAAAACTACGAGTTTTTCAAAGCCATGCTACAATCGCTATCCGTGGAAAAACGGGTCGCGAAAGGCTACTGCTGGTATCCGCTGGAAGTCCTCAAGTCCGGCTATGCCGTCGGTGATCGCGCTTATGTCATCATCAAACGTACTCAACATCTCGATGTCCCACATAAATTTAGAGCCGGACAAGTGATCAACTTTTTCACGAAGCGTGAACGTACTCATTATCCAGAGCGTAGCGGTACCATTGACTATGTTGACAAGCATAGAATGCGCCTGCTGCTCAATACCAAAGACTTACCTAACTGGGTTAAGTTTGACCAGCTAGGTGTCGAAATGATGTTCGATGTCCGTACGTTCGAAGCAATGGAGAAGGCAACCAAAGAAGTCCTAAATGCACGTGGCAACCGTTTGGCAGAACTCCGTGACATTTTACTGGGCGTGCGTCCGCCTCAGCTTACCCTCTCGCCTCCTAAAGTCGACATTCCGCACTTGAACGAAGCACAGCAACAAGCTGTCGGCGAGATTATCGCTGCCAAAGATGTGGCTTTAGTACATGGACCGCCCGGTACGGGAAAGACCACAACACTCGTCCACGCCATCAAAAAACTTTGCGAAACGGAACGCAGCGTTCTCGTCACTGCGCCTAGCAATGCAGCGGTAGATTTACTGACGGAACGGCTGGCAGCACTAGAACTAAATGTGGTACGGATCGGGAATATATCGCGCGTCGATGAGAGTATATTGGCGCATACTTTGGAGATGAAGCTGTCTGCTCATCCCGAAAATAAAAATATCAAAAAAGTCAGGTTGCAAGCGGCTGAGTTGAGGCGAAAAGCTTGGCGTATCCGACGCAGATATGGCGTAAAGGAAAGAGCTGAACGCCGGGCTTATAAGCAAGAAGCTAGCGAACTGAGTGATTGGGCAAAACGGCTGGAAGATATTTTATTGGATCAGATTTTATCTTCTGCTCAGGTCGTGACTTGTACCTTGGTCGGTTCGGTACATCCTTTTTTAAATGACCAAAAATTCAAAATCATCGTCATAGATGAAGCTGCTCAAGCATTGGAAACAGCCGCTTGGATTCCGATCAGTCGAGCGTCAAAAGTGGTATTGGCTGGCGATCCATTTCAGCTGCCGCCGACAGTCAAATCATTGAAAGCGCAGAAAGGTGGTTTTGCTGTCTCACTGATCGAAAAAAGTATCGCCCGACTACCTAAAGTTAATTTTTTAGATGTCCAATATCGTATGAATCGCCGCATCATGGACTTCTCCAATCAGCAATTTTATGGAGGTGCATTGAAGGCAGATGAATCCGTTGCAAATAGAGTTGTTTATCCTGATGATGAGTATGCGCTGACATTTATAGATACGGCAGGTTGTGGATTTGAAGAAAAAATGAATGAAGCGGTGCGTAGTCTCTACAATCCCGATGAGTTTCAAATTTTGTGTGAACATTTCTATCAATTGCTGACCTACATTCCTGATACCTCAGCGGTTTCTTTCGCCATCATTTCGCCTTATAGAGAGCAAGTCGTACACATCAAAGAAGTGGTTGCCGAAGACCCTCAGCTCAATGAACTCGACATCACTGTCAATACAATAGATGGCTTCCAAGGTCAGGAGCGAGATGTGGTGTATATTTCGCTTGTCCGCTCCAACGCCAAAGGGGATATTGGCTTCCTCAAAGACTATCGGCGTATGAATGTAGCGATGACACGCGCGAAAAAGAAACTGATCGTAGTAGGTGATAGCGCGACCATCGGGAACGATCCGTTTTATGCTTCCTTCTTGGACTATTGCGATCAGATAGAGACGTACAGGACAGCTTGGGAGTTTATGTCTTAGTTATGGATTATGAATTACGTATTATGACCCATAAACTATAAACAATGAACGAACAAATAGAAGGTATCGGCGAGGTAGAGTATAAAAGGCACGCTCGCGCAAAATACGTCAAAATCAAGTTGCGTCCTGGTCAAGCAGTGCAGGTGACCTTACCCAAATATGCTGCTATAAAAGATGCTCGAAAATTTGTTACGGAGAAGCGAGATTGGATCATCTCGAAACGAGCAGAATTACAAACCAAAGTGAAGCCTAAGTCGCTTTTTGAAATCGGGAAAACCTATCAATTCAAAGACATCCGACTCACTATAGAGCGAGCCAATCGAATAGGCAGTCAAATGCATTATGTGACGCGTGAGATGAACTTGACAGTAGCACCAGATACGGACATATCGTCGCCTGACATTCAACATTGGATAGAAAAACAACTGGAAAATTTTCTACGTGAGATCGCGCTCCGCAACCTTCCTTCACACGTTCATCGAGCCGCGAAGCAGCATCAAATCGCCATCCAACAAGTCAAAATCAACAGAGCGAAAACGCGTTGGGGTAGTTGCTCATCCGACAATAATATCAACCTATCTTGCTACGTCTATCTTCTCCCCGATCATCTAATCGACTACGTTATTCATCATGAATTGGCGCATGTCAAAGAAAAAAATCACAGCAAGTACTATTGGGCACATCTGGAAAAGCTACTACCCGGTGCTGCTCAATTTAATCAAGAGATGAAAGCATATAGAATTGGTTTTTTACATGAATTATGAATCACGATATATGACTCATGACCCATAATTCATAGATCATAACCTAATACCCAAACACCTTCGGTAACCACATCGTCAAAGCTGGAACATAAGTCACCAAAAACAGCGCAATAATCATCGCAATGAAGAGCGGTAATAGCGGTCGGATGACTTTCTGAATGGTCGTTTTTGCCACACCGACACCTACAAATAAAACCGTCCCAACAGGTGGCGTACATAAGCCTACACAAAGATTCAAAACCATCACGATACCAAAATGAACCGGATCCATACCTAACTCCGTCACCACAGGCAAAAAGATAGGTGTGAAGATCAAAACCGCAGGTGTGATGTCCATGAAGATACCGACGAAAAGAAGAATCAAATTGATGAGTAGGAGGACAACAATTTTGCTGTCGCTGATGCCCAATAAGAAGGAAGTAATGTCTTGTGGAATATTCTCGTAAGTCATGATCCAAGACATACTCACAGATGTTCCGATCAATAGTAAAACGATAGCTGTTGTATTGACGGACTTCAAGAAAACATCCGGCAAGTCTATGACTTTCAGTTCTTTATAGACAAACGTCAAAATCAGACAATAGAGCACTGCCACTGCCGAAGCTTCCGTTGCCGTAAAGATGCCAGCTACAATCCCACCGATCACAATCACCAACAGTAACAAACTTGGTAAAGCCGCCAAAAACGTTTTGAGTACCGCCTGAATGGATGTCCGCTCCCCGACTGGAAAGCCTTTTCTTTTTGCCCAAACACCTGCAACCAACATCAAAAACAAACCAGTCAAAATCCCCGGCAAATAGCCCGCCAAAAACAGTGCTGCAATCGACGCACCACCACTCGCCAAAGAATAAACGATCAATACATTACTAGGCGGAATAATCAATCCAGTCGTCGCCGAAGTGATATTGACGGCAGCCGAAAACTCTTTGCTGTAGCCTTCTTCTTCCATGCGCCCCCCCAAGGCACTACCAATCGCCGAAGCTGCCGCTACCGCCGAACCTGCTATTGCTCCGAACAACATAGCGGCTATGATATTGACGTGAGCCAGTCCACCGGGTAGCGAACCGACCAGTGCCTTAGCAAAATCAATGAGCCGTTTGGCGATGCCACCGCGATTCATAATTTGTCCGGCAAGGATGAAAAAAGGAATCGCCAAGAGCGGAAAACTGTCTAATCCGGTCGCCATCCGCTGCGCCACAGTAGTTACCGCAGGCAGTACCGGGATACTCGCCAACATGGTCAATAGGGTAGCAATGCCAATACTCCAAGCGATGGGGACACGTAGCGCGAGTAGAGTGACGAAGGAGAGAACGAGGATAGCAACTTCCATTGTTTGTGGAGATGTTAGACGTTAGATATTAGATGTTAGACCGCTTGGCATAGTAGAAGGTCTGAGCCTATAATTTTTAGGTTTAGGTAATTTGAGGTTTGGCAAACAAATCCATCAATTTATACAGCACAATCAAAAATCCGCTAATCGGCAGCACAGAATAGATCAGACTCATCGGCAATTGTAGTCCGGCAGAGGTCTGTCCTAAGTGAGAGGTCACATACATCAATCGGATACCACCAATGAGCAATACCCCTCCGGCAAAAATAATGACCAAGATATTGATGAAGATGCCTAAGCGTCTGTTATTTTGCTCGTTGAGCTTCTCAGAGATCAGGTCAATCGATAAGTGATTGTTCTGCCCAGCAGCATAAGCCGCCCCTAATATCCCAATCCACATCAACGAAAATCGCGCAATCTCTTCTGTCCAGCCCGGCTGACTGTTCAAGACGTAGCGCATGAAGACACCATATAGAACATCGACGGTCATTAGCATCATCAAAAAGGCAAGTATGCCGCCGAGTACTTTGTCTATTCCTTTTCTCATACGTTCTGTTGAATTGTTAAACTGTTGAATTGATTAACCGTGCTACCTCTCAAATTCTCATTCTCTCCCCCTCTAAAGCTTTCGGGGCTCTCATTTTCTAGAATTTGAAATACCCTTTTGCATTATAGTAGCAAATATTCTGTATCACTTGCCCGATCCACTCAAAGTCTTTAGGCAGATGACCCCGCTCGATGTCTTTACCAAACATATTACACAATAAGCGTCGAAAATACTCATGTCTTGGGAAAGATAAGAAACTTCGGCTATCAGTCAGCATGCCTACAAATCGGCTGATGAGTCCCATGTTTGATAGGACATTTATTTGTTCTTCCATGCCATCCAATTGATCCAAAAACCACCAAGCCGAACCGTACTGTATTTTTCCGGCGATGCTGCCGTCATTGAAGTTACCGATCATGGTTGCCATCATCGCATTGTCGCGTGGATTGAGGTTGTAGAGGATGGTTTTAGCGAGTTGGTCTTGCTTTTCTAAGCGGCTCAAATACTTAGATAAGGGAATCGCCTGATTGTAATCGCCTATGCTATCAAAACCTGTATCAGGTCCCAATTCGCGCATCATACGGCTGTTGTTGTTGCGCATAGCACCTAGATGAAATTGCTGCGTCCAGCCCTTTTCATGATAGATGAGTCCGAGTTCGTAAAGCAATGCCGATTGATATTGTAGGGCTTCGCCCTTGAATATATCTTGTCCATTCATGCGACGCTGAAAAATACGATCTACTTCCGATTCCGTAAAATCGGCGGCATAGAGTTGCTCTAGTCCATGATCTGATAAACGACCGCCCAATTCGTGAAAGAAATCCGCTCTATTCCTGAGTGCCTCGATCAAGTCAGCATAGTTGATAATCGTCTGATCGCTCGCTTTCTCTAACTTTTGGATGTAATTGACGAAGTTGTCATTTTGAATCAAAATCGCTTTATCCGGTCGAAAAGTGGGCAATACTTTGACCTCAAAATCACTCTCTGCTAGAGCTTGATGATAGCGCAAATCGTCTATCGGATCGTCTGTGGTACAAATGACTTCTACCTTCATGCGGCGGATTAGATTGCGTACTTTGAAGTCGTCGGTTTGCAGATGCTCCGTACATTGATAATAGACCGCTTCTGCATTTTTGGGGCTAAATAATTCTTGTATTCCAAAATAGCGATCTAGCTCTAGATGCGACCAATGATAGAGCGGATTGCGCAATGTATAGGGGACAGTTTCTGCCCATTTGAGATGTTTGTCAAAGTCAGGAGCATCTCCAGTAATATATTTTTCGTTGATGCCATTGGTGCGCATCGCTCGCCATTTGTAGTGATCGCCGTCCAGCCAAATTTTGGTGAGGTTTTCAAATTGTCGGTTCTCAGCGATCTCTTTTGGTGGCAAATGACAATGATAGTCAATGATCGGCACCTTCGCAGCGAAATCGTGATAGAGTCGCTGTGCCGCCTTACTTTCGAGCAGAAAATTGGGGGTTAGGAAAGTTTCTATTTGTTGAGCTATTAAACTGGACATAGTGATTTTTTATAAGCCAAAGGCTTTCATTTTTGGAATTTCGTATCGGCTATCTTCCGCCGGATATCTCAATACACCTTCATATTCACCTGATGCTTTTGCCAATGACCAAACCAAGCTTTCACCGGCAGGTACTATATCGGGAAGTTGATTGTAAAAGCTATCCTGAAAGGCAGTAGGCGCATCGATTGTTTGCCAACCGTTTGATTTAAATGTTTTAATTAGGTCATCCAGAAATAGAGCAGAAGTGAGGTTATGATGCAGCAAAAGTGTATGTGGAATGTGTCGATTGGTCAATTGGAAAGCCAAATCTTCATAGTACTTTGCTCTATCCAATAAATGCTCAATATAGTAAGCTTTATATTTCTCCACTTGAGCATTTTCGTATCCATTTTTCCGAATACTTTTGATTAGTTCTGAATTGACATACCAATCGGAAGCGTCTATCGTAACTGACCCATTTTTGTAATTGTGCTTGCTTAGAACGGCTCGATAGCCATTGACCTGCTGCACGGCTGCACCTTCCTTTAAATAGGGAAATCGGAACAGTGGTGCGTAGTTGGTATATGTAGAAATGACACTGTCCGTGCGGAGTAACTCTTGCTCAAAATCGTCAGTCGTTAGTTTTTCGTTATTAAAATTGGGATGTGTGTAAGTATGATTGGCAATTTGATGTCCTGCATCATTCCAAGATTGTAGCAGATACCGTCCTTTAGTGTCTAATTTATTACTTCCTGTGACAAAGAAAGTCGCTTTCAATTCATGAGTGGCTAAAGCCGATAGAATAGAATCATTCCATACTTCAAATTTATAGTCCAAAATGTCAGAAGTAATCCCATCGTCGAAAGTAAAGCTGAGTGTTGGGCGCGATATGATCTGCTCCTCTTCTTGATGCATCATTTGTTGTTCAGCAGCATTCTTGCAGTTCTGAAACAGAGATAATAAAATGAAGCAAAAGAGAAATCGCATAAATTGATCGTTTCTATGTATTATCTTAAAAGCAAATTATAGATCTAAAGACGAATGTCGTCAATTTAAGAAATGTAACGGATAGCCATTTGCCTTGATGCCGCTTAACAATCCCTTTGGGCTTATCAATCGGAGAGCATTGAGTTGACGACATCAGACCTAAAGCCCACTCCTCAAAATCCCCAATTCTAATCCCCGCAACTCAGCCAATCCTCGCAAACGCCCAATCGCCGAATACCCTGGATTGCTCTGTTTATGCAGGTCATCCAGCATCCGATGACCATGATCTGGACGCATCGGAATGGCTGTATCTCTATTCTGTTGAGCTTTCAATAACGCTTTCATGACCGCGTACATATCGACATCTCCGTCTAGATGGTCAGCTTCATGAAAATTGCCATCTGCATCTCTTTTGGTGCTTCGCAAATGGATGAAATGTACCCGCTCGGCGAGTGCTTCTACCATCTTGACCAAATCATTATCGGGGCGTACGCCGTAGGAACCAGTACAGAAACAAACGCCATTGTTCAGGCTAGGTACAGCTTCAAACAATTGCATCACCTGTGGCAAGGTGCTCACCACTCTAGGCAAACCTAAGATTGGAAAAGGTGGGTCATCGGGATGAATCGATAACTGAATTCCGACCTCTTCTGCCACAGGAACGATAGCCGCCATAAAGTCGATCAGATGCGCTCTAAGTTTAGCTTCATCTATATTTTCATAAGTCGCCAGTACTTCATTGAACGCTTCCAAGGTGTAGCCTTCTTCTGCACCGGGCAGACCTGCAATGATGTTGTTCGCCAACTGATTTTTAGCTGCCTCATCCATCGTTTTGAAATGATCCAAAGCTGCCGTCAACTCCGCTTCTGTATACTCCAATTCCGCACCGGGACGCTTCAACAAAAACACATCGAACGCCACAAAAGCCGTCCGATCAAAACGTAAGGCTGTCGAGCCGTCCGGCATCTCATAGTCCAAGTCTGTCCGCGTCCAATCCAAGACCGGCATAAAATTGTAACAGACCGTTTTGATGCCACAAGCTGCCAAGTTTTTCAGACATTGCTGATAGTTTTGGATGTAGTGCTGAAAGTCGCCACGCTGCGTCTTGATGTCCTCATGCACCGGCACACTTTCCACTACTGACCACCTCAATCCGGCTGCTTCTATCTCCTCTTTTCGCTTTTGTATCTCCGTTACTGTCCAAATTTTCCCGTTTGGGATATGATGCAAAGCACTTACAATGCCTGTCGCCCCTGCTTGTCGGATATGTGCTAAGGTTACCGGATCATTCGGTCCGTACCACCGCCATGTTTGTTCTAGTTGTTTCATGTGTCATAAATTATGAATCATGAATTATAAGTCATGATTTAAACGCCACTGAATGCCCCAAATCCACCATCTACCGGAATGACTGCACCTGTCACAAAGCTCGCCGATTCGCTGCACAACCAATTCACGACACCACACAACTCTTCTGCTTCTCCAAATCGCCGCATGGGCGTATGATCGACGATGGTTTGCGCTCGGTCAGTATACGAACCATCCTCTTTCAGCAGCAAGGTTCTATTCTGTTCAGCAACGAAAAATCCTGGCGCGACGGCATTGACACGCAAGCCTTCTCCGTATTTGTGAGCGAGTTCTACTGCCATCCATTTTGTTAGATTGTCAATGGCTGCCTTAGCTGCCGCATAGCCGACTACACGCGTCAGTGGTTGCTGCGCCGCCATAGAAGAGATATTGAGGATGCAGCCCTTTTTTCGCTTTGCCATGACTTCCCCAAAAACGATACTCGGCAGCAAGCTTCCCTTTAGGTTGAGTGCAGTCACTTTATCAAAATCTTCTATGGATAAATCAAAAATGGAGCTATCCGGCATAATGGTCGCGCCTGCCATATTGCCCCCGGCAGCATTGATTAAAATGTCGATGCGTCCTAGCTGTACTAGAATTTCTTCTCGCGCTGCCATCAATTGTTCTTTGTCCAACACATCCGCCGCTACACCAATCGCAGCACCATTGACTGCTGCTGCTTTTTGCTCCACTTTTTCTTTCGTCCGACTCAGAATAGCGACTTTGACCCCTTGCCGTGCCAGTCCATCGACCATCGCACCTCCTAGCGCACCCGCACCTCCTGTGACAACCGCCACTTTATCTTTTAAATCTGGAAAATTCATTGATTTAATTTGTTGATGGGGAGACGATGAGGGGAAGGGCGTTACCCTTACAGGTGATCTGATTTGGACGAATGTATACGAAGCTCAGCTGATCTGCAGTTTGTTAGGAACAAAGAAAATATCTATTTGAAGTATGATAAACGCCATCAAAAAAGGGGCAAAGATACTTGGACTCAGTCTTGGGCTGTTCCTGTTAATTTATTTTACATTGGCGACGCTTCTGTCTTTGATGAGTACACATCCCATAGAAATGGAAGGAGAGCAAAACTATGAAATTTTCGTGGCGACCAATGGCGTACACCTTGATCTTATTATTCTAAAAAGTGATTTGAATAAAGAGTTGAGCAATGCTTTGTCTTTGACGTCTTCTACAAAATATGCTGCTTTCGGATGGGGCGATAAAGGCTTCTACCTCAACACCCCCAATTGGAGCGACTTGACGGTTGCCACTGCTATAAAAGCATTGTTACTTAGAAGCGAAACGGCTGTTCATTTGACTACTTATGCTAAAAAGAGGACAGACTGGCATTCTATCCTCATCACAGAGGAGCAACTAGCTTTACTTTTGGATTACATCTACATGACTTTTGAGCAAAGCGACGATGGAGAGTTCATCGAAATCATCAACTCCGGCTACACCAATGCTGATACTTTTTACGAAGCGATTGGCAGCTATAATCTCATTATCACTTGCAATACTTGGGTGAATCGAGGACTCAAAGCAGCACAGATCAAAACGTCGATTTGGTCGCCTTTTGATAAGGGGGTGTTGTGGCAGGTGAAAAAATTAAATTAATTATGTTTGATATTGAAGTAAATGTAGTATTTACAGACAAGTACCGAAAAACCAGCATCCAAGGAAATGTGTATCGACCTTTGGTTTTCTTTAATAGCGGGATGATAAGATCAGGCTTGTTACGGCTAGCTGAAGGCGAAATGATCAATATCACTCTAGGTGACAAAACATTTAGAAAAGGGAAGAAGCGAAAAAAAGTGCTTAATGTTGTATGAAACCAAGCATTAAGCACCAATGATATACGTAGTAATAAAGATAGGTAAAATATTGACCTGTCAGTTGGGCGGG
>JBCDHX010000074.1:0-28609 GCA_038749535.1 Bacteroidota bacterium | reverse complement strand
CTAGACCTTTTGATTCGTTTTGGGGCAATGCCAAAATGAATAGCCCGTCGGCTTGAGACAAATACCATGCTCATGTCGCTGAAAAATTGAATCATTTGATAAATCAAAGAGCAAAAAGGAATTTGATGCGTTTGCCCTAAACTCTCTCTTTCTCATTTCTCTCCAACCTTCATTTTCCTATCTTTGCGCCGCTTTATTGAGACCTTAGAAAATAGACCGCTTTCCAGCTTTTGTGACGATTGCTATCGATAGTCTAAACGATGTTCAGTTGGAACGATTAATATACAATTTCCGTTGAACGAGTCTATGATCTAACGTCCACTTGTATTGGCACTGTAACTTATGGTCAATTTCAGTTTTGTTCGCTTTGCTAAAGTTGAGGGTAGCAAGGCAGAAGAGCTACTTTGGTAAAGCTTATTCTATTAACGTGTCAGTACATCTACTATCTAACATCTTAAACAATTATATATGTTACGCACGCATACCTGTGGAGAACTGAGAATGGAACATGTCGGTGAAGAAGTAACGCTCACTGGCTGGGTACAAAGCAACCGAAATTTTGGCGCACTGACCTTTATTGATGTACGTGATCGCTATGGCATTACACAACTGGTGTTCAATGAAGATGGTGATGCGGACTTGAGTGCAAAGGCGCAGAAGTTGGGACGCGAGTTTGTGGTGCAAGCCACAGGAAAAGTGCGAGAAAGAAGCAATAAAAATCCAGATCGAGCGACAGGGGATATTGAGATTGATGTGCAAAGTATGGAGGTTTTGAATGCTTCAAAAGTGCCGCCTTTTACCATAGAAGCAGAAACGGATGGAGGAGAGGATTTGCGGATGAAATATCGCTATTTAGATTTGAGACGCACGCCAGTTCAAGAAAACATTATTTTCAGAAGTAAATTGGCGATAGAAACGCGAAAGTATCTGTCAGATTTGGAGTTTGTGGAAGTCGAAACGCCAGTTTTGATCAAAAGCACACCAGAAGGCGCGCGCGATTTTGTCGTACCAAGCCGGATGAATCCTGGTCAGTTTTATGCGTTGCCACAATCGCCACAGACCTTCAAGCAGCTCTTGATGGTCTCAGGTTTTGATCGTTATTTTCAGATCGTCAAATGCTTCCGTGATGAAGATTTAAGAGCAGATCGACAGCCAGAATTTACCCAAATAGACTGCGAGATGGCATTTGTGACCCAAGAGTCCATTTTGCAGACGTTTGAGGGCTTGACGAAGTATTTATTCAAGACGTTGAAAGGCATCGAACTGTCCGACTTCCCAAGAATGACTTACGACGAAGCCATGCGACTCTACGGTTCGGATAAACCAGATTTGCGCTTCGATATGCCATTTGTAGACTTCACAGAATTGGGGCAGAATAAAGGTTTTGCGGTATTCGATAATGCAGAAATCATCATCGGCATCAAAGCAGACGGTCAAGCGAGTGGCTATTCCAATAAAGACATCAAAAAACTGACCGAGTGGATGCAACGACCACAGATTGGGGCAAAAGGTTTGGTCTATGTCAAGTATAACGGAGACGGCAGCATCAAATCTTCTGTCGGTAAATTCTTCGATGATGAACAACTCAAAACTTGGCTCGATCTAGCTGATGCCAAACCAGGCGATATGTTACTTCTATTGTCGGGAGAAACCGATGCGACTCGCAAACAACTCAACGAACTCCGGCTAGAAATGGGCACGCGCATGAATTTGCGTAAAAAAGGCGATTTCAAACCGCTTTGGGTCGTCGATTTTCCATTGCTAGAATGGGACGAAGACAGCGAACGCTTTCACGCCATGCACCATCCATTTACATCTCCCAAAAAAGATGATATGGAGCGCATGCTTGATGGCGATCATGAAACGATGAAGGCATTACGTGCCGATGCTTACGATTTGGTCATTAATGGGGCGGAAATCGGTGGTGGGTCTATTAGAATCCATGACCGTGAGCTACAGTCTCGCAATTTCAAGCTGCTAGGCTTCACGCCGGAAGAAGCAGAAGCGCAGTTTGGTTTCTTATTAGGTGCATTTGAATATGGTGCGCCACCTCACGGCGGTATTGCTTTTGGATTTGATCGCCTATGCGCGGTGATGAATGGTCAGCATTCCATTCGGGACTTCATTGCTTTCCCAAAAAATAACCAAGGACGTGACATGATGATCGACGCGCCTAGCCCAATCGATAGAGAGCAACTGAGCGAACTTCATTTGGATTTAGACCTCAAGGTTTAGTTTGTTTTTCTGCTAAGAAGCCACTATATTAGCTAATCAACAGAATTGTCTGTTTTATGTCTTTTTTTGGCTTTATCATATGCAAGAAAAACAGTCCGATATTCATCTCTTACAACAGATTAGTGAAGGCGACCAAAACGCCTTTCGACTGTTGTTTGATCGGTATTTTTCTAAGCTATTGCAGTATGGTAAGAAATGGACAGAAGATGAGTCATTGATCGAGGAGTGTATTCAAGAGCTATTCGTTTACCTTTTTACGAATAAAAAGACACTGCTCGGCGTACAAGAGCCGACCGCTTATCTCTATACCGCTTTCCGGCGGCGGGTGCTCAATGCCATAAAAAAAGAAAGTCGCCGCGCCAACCTTAATTTTTCGACTGAAAAAGAAAAGACGCTTCAATTTTCTCAAGAAGATTTTCTTATCCAAGAAGAGGAACAACTGGAGCGCTCCGAAAAAGTAGAACGACTGCTCAATGAGCTACCGACTCGCCAAAGAGAGGCGGTCTATCTACGCTACTATGACGAACTGTCTACTGCTGAAATCGCTCGAGTGATGGGTATCTCAAAGCAAGGTGTCTTAAATATGTTGTATAAAGCTATCAAAAAATTGCGGCAGACCAGTCATCTCACACTCACCATTCCCCTCGTTTTTTTTATTCTTTTTCTACCGCTTCCTTAAGATCACACAAAAAAGAATCAGAAAAAAGTTGGTTAGGAGGTTATAATGACCAAATGATATTGCTCTTATAGGATAAAAGCAATATTTTAATCTATGTCAGCAAAAGAAAATATGCCTGCACTATTAGCGACTTGGCTAGAGGATGACAGCTTTCACCATTGGGCGAAAGGGGAAAATGAGGCTGACTATCAGAAATGGGAAGCTTACTTTGAAGCCCATCCCGAAGAGCGATATTTGGCAACGATCGGGCGACGCATGATCGAAGGATTCTCTTTTAGAACCATTCCCGAAGAAAAAGAACGACAAGCAGCTGTATTCGAAAAAATATGGACACAAATTCAAGCAGAAGAGGCAGCCAAGGTGATTGCCTTAAAACGCAAACTTCGTCGACAGCTTTGGACAGTGGCAGCTAGTTTCTTGGTGTTAGTTTTGGCAGGTATAGTAGGTGTTCAAGTATATGAACAGCAAGAAATTATCGTCGAAGCAGACTTTGGCAAACGCAAAACACATTGGCTACCCGACTCTTCCAAAGTCATCCTAAATGCCAACTCCACCATCACTTATCAAAGACGATCTCCATATTTAGTCACGCTAGACGGTGAAGCTTTTTTTGAAGTCACCAAACGACAAGATAACCAACCTGCCTTTGAGGTCAACACCAATGACCTAGTCGTCAAAGTACTCGGGACTGCCTTCAATGTCCATAACCGCGAACAACAAACAGAAGTCTTTTTGCGGGAAGGAAAAGTGGAATTATTACCAGCTCAAAATAAGCAAATCGAGGATACGCTCATCCAAATGATACCGGGCGATCTAGTGACTTATTCAACTCAAAGGAACATCTGGCAGAAGTCTAGCCAACAAGCAGAGGAGGAAAGTATTTCTTGGAAAGATGGTACGATGACTTTCAAGAATGAGCAACTAATATATGTGTTAGAACAAATGCAATACATTTATGGCATCAAAATCTACGTCGGCAAGGAAAACCTAAAACAGCGGCGCATCACTATTGCTCTACCTAATGAAAACCTAAAAGTTGCACTAACGAGCTTACAAGAACTACTGGGAAAACCAGTAAAAAAAGTAGAATCTGACAGCTACTTGATTCAATAAAAAATACAACTTTTTGATGCTGTTCAGTGCTTTTTCAATAGCGTGGTTCACTTCAAACGAATTAAAAAATGAGTGAACACTTTAGGGAATTTGTAATAAATGGGGTACCCAAATTTTTGAGAATTATCGCGAGCGCATGCAAAGCCTGCTCCGAGAAGCGGAGGCGCGAAGAGGGAGCATAGCCTTCGCTACACGACTTCATTCTTGAATCTAACGCAGTAGTCGGTCGTGAGAAAATCAAAAACGGGTAGATTATATTTTATAAATTCCCTTAAATCGAAAGTTTATTTTTTTACCAATATCAAGCAAACAAAACGACAAAGTAAAACAACCCCAAAAGCTTAATTATCCATTTAAAACGGTAAAACCATACTTTATGAAACTTATCAACCATCTCACGCTACTGCTAGGATTATTATTCCTATTCAGTAGTCAATCTGTTTGGGCGTCTACCGAGAGCGCGCAACAGCCACTGCCTGATGTTCTAGACCAAATTGAAGAAAAATATCAGGTATTCTTCAGTTATGATGCTGAATTGCTCAGCGAAATCATTGTTAACTTTGAGTTGCGTGATAAAGAGCAGCTAGAAGGTGCAGTCAATCGTGCTTTATATGATACTGGACTAAAATACAAAAATCTGGAAGGACGCTATTACGTCGTTTATCGCGATACGAAAGCAGAACGAAGAACCGTCCGAAAAATCAATCGGAAGTTCAAGCAAATCAATCGGTTAGAGGAAAGCTCGAAAGTGTCTTTACAGCAGCGTTCTCAAGATCGACAGATACAGGCGTTGAGTGTTTTTCAATCAGTTAAAGAACTAACGAGCGTTAAAGCCATTAGTGGTCAAGTCGTCGATACTGATGGTAATCCACTCATCGGCGCAAATGTTATCGTCAAAGGAACTTCCACAGGAACAGTTACTGATCTAGATGGTAACTATGAAATCAATGCGCCTGATGACGCAACACTCATTTTCTCTTATACTGGTTTTGTCTCTAAAGAAGTAGAAGTTAGTGGATTGTCTACCGTAGACGTAGTACTGGAAAGCGATACAGAAGTCCTAGGCGAAGTGGTCGTTGTCGGTTATGGTCAGCAGCGAAAAGGAGCTGTGACAGGCTCAGTAGCTTCTATCAGTTCCGAAGAGATCACAGCACTGCCTGTACCGAATTTGACAGAAGCGTTTCAGGGGCGTTTGCCAGGCGTACAGGTCATCAATAATGGTGGTCCAGGTGAAGCACCGATTGTGCGTATTCGAGGTATTGGTTCCATCAGTTTTGCGCCTAATCCTTTATATGTTGTTGATGGCTATCCTGTAGGTGGCTTAAATGACTTCGACAACAATGATATCGAATCCATTTCTGTTCTGAAAGACGCGAGTGCCGCAGCTATCTACGGTTCTCGTGCTGCCAATGGTGTCGTCTTGGTAACGACTAAAAAAGGACGCGCATCGGACGGACTACGTGTTAATTATAATGGTTATGTCGGTGCAGCACAACCTTGGAATCAACTGGATCTCCTTAATCGTGAGCAGTATTTGGATTATGGTCGCCAACTGCTAGACAATGCAGGTGATACCTACCCAGATCGTTGGGCGCAGCTGGATCAGCCGATTTTTGAAGGGGCTAATCAAACGTACAACGAAACTGATGTAGATTATCAGGATGCAGTGTTCCGTACAGGATTGAATACCAACCACAGCCTGAGCTTGACAGGTGGCAACGAAAATGCTAACTTTTACACTTCCTTTGGCTACTTTCAGCAAGAAGGAATTATGTTAGGAACAGATTATGAGCGTCTGAATCTTCGCCTTAACTCTGACTATAAGGTTGGGAAGCGCATAAAGATTGGACAAACACTAACAGTAGTTGGTGGTGCACGTGAAAACGAGCAAAATGGTGGTGGACGATCACAGTTACAAAATATCATTCGGGGTATTCCATACATTCCTATCGAAGACCCAACGTTACCAGGTGGCTATCGCGCGCCGGATAACTCAGATGGTTCCGACCCTGAAAATCCAGTTCGTGTCGCTATATTCGATCGCAATTTTGATCGCAATGCACGTATATTCGGTACGGCTTATGCAGGTATTGAGATTTTTGAAGGTTTGGAATACCGCTTTACTTCCGGTTTAGATTGGAACTACAACCGCAATCGAAACATCTTACCGATTTATTTCGACGGTTTCTCAGGAAGAGATTTTCTAGAGCTAAGCGATACTCGGGGCAACTTCATCGGTACCTATTTATCCAATCAACTTAATTATCGCACAACAGTTGGCGGACACAGCATTGACCTATTGGGAATTGCAGAACGCCAAGATTCTCGATCTAATTTCTTGAGTGGTAGTGGACAGCGTGCCACTAATGACTTAACCGTTCTGAACGGTGCAAGCAATCCACAAGTCAATAGCGGAGAGGGTGAAAATACGATTTTCTCTTTTGCAGGTCGTCTAAACTATGATTATTTAGGTCGTTATTTATTAAGTGCTTCCATCCGTCGTGATGGTTCTTCTAAGTTTGCGGAAGGTAATAAATTCGGGACGTTCCCGGGTTTATCTTTGGGTTGGATGATTAGTGAAGAACCATTTATGAGTAATGTTAACAACCTTTCTCGATTGAAAATCCGAGGTAGTTGGGGACAAGTTGGTTTTGAAGGTATCGGTAATTATGAAAGTCAAGCAGGTATCGTTAACAACACTGCTGCCATATTTGGAGATGCTGCTATTCAAGGTGCTTTCTTTAACAAATTGCCAAACCAAGACTTGGAGTGGGAGGTCACGACTATGATCAATATCGGAGTGGACTTAGGTATTTTAAATGATCGTATTCAGTTCTCAGCAGACTGGTATGAGCGCGTGACGGATAACTTGATTCTTGCTGTTCCACAGCCGCCTTCTCAAGGTTATAGTCAATCTACCATTGCCAATGTAGGTGGTATGGAAAACTGGGGATTGGATTTCCAAGTAACTTACTATTCTGACCGAAACAAAGTCTTCAATTGGGATGTATCAGCGAATCTTTCCATTTACAGAAATGAAGTCACTTCCTTAGCAACGGAAAATGCCGCACTATTCGGTGGTAGCAGTGGTGACTTTGGTGGATTTGATATTACGCGTACTGCAGTAGGCGATCCGATTCAGTCATTCTTCGGTTGGGAAGTAGAGGGAATCTTCCAAGATCAAGCACAGATCGATCAATTCAATGCAAGAGGTGACGCAGACACACCTTACCAAGCACAAGCTGCACCTGGTGATTTGATTTTCAGAGATTTGGATGGTGATGGTACAATTACTTCCGATGATCGAACAGTAATTGGTAGTTTTATTCCTGACTTTACTTATGGCTTTAATATCAATGCAGAGTTCAAGAATGTCTACATGCAGATGTTCTGGAATGGTGTTCAGGGCAATGATATTTATAATGGTACCAAAGTGTTGACTGAAGGTGGACTTCGTTTGTTCAATGCAGGTACAGCTGTATTAGACGCTTGGACACCGAATAATACAGATACGGATGTTCCAAGAATGGTGAATGGTGATCCAAATCAGAACACCCGCACTTCTGATCGCTTTATCGAAGATGGTTCTTTCTTGCGCTTACAGAACCTACGTATTGGATATCGCATACCAGAAAGCCTATTGGAAAAGTCTGGATTTATCCGCAACTTAAATATCTATGTTTCCGGAGCGAATTTGTTGACGTTTACGAACTATTCTGGTTATGATCCTGAAATTGGGTCGCGCTTTAATAATTTGCTCACCGTTGGTATTGATTATGGTCAGTATCCACGTCCAAGAACACTCTTATTTGGCATCCAAGCAGGATTTTAGTCAAAAGAAAACGAAATTTTTAACTGTCAAAAAACGATCACTTTATCCAATATTCGCTAACAACGAGTCACATATTTGTTTTGATTCTGTAAATTAGTGTGTAGTTGGAGAAATAGTATCGTTTTCTGACAGTCTTCCAAAAACACTCATTCGAGTTTTTTGGTCTCAACAATAAAATAGTTTAAAATGAAAAAAATAGCTTTATGCACATTGGTCGCCATTCTTTTCGCCATTTCTTGCGCAGAAGAAGACCTCAATAAGCTGAATCCTAATCAGCTAGTACCCGAAACCTTCTACAAAAATGAAGCAGAACTTCAAGAGGGTGTCAATTCCATCTATGCCTCTTTACAATCTACTCAGTTGTACTCGCGAGAGATGTGGTTTTTACATGATTTGCGAAGCGATGACAACGTTTCAGGTGGTGGACAATTGGAAACGCCTCGAAATCAGTTGTTGATTGGAACGCATGATCCTGCTAATCCGGTTATGGGCAACGTTTGGTCGGGTCTATATAGAGTCATTTTGCGTGCCAATATTGTCATCAATAATGCACCTAATGCAGAAGATATTAGCTCGGATGTGAGAGATAGAATTGTAGGTGAGGCTTTATTCGCGCGTGGATTTGCCTACTATCAGTTAGGCACACTGTGGGGTGGCGTTCCTATTTTTACAGAGTTTGCGACTGCTTTTGACGATACAAAGCCGCGTTCGACTCAGGAAGAAACGATGGCACAAGCGATCTCAGACTTGCAGGCTGCTGCCAGTAGTTTACCTGAAAAGTCAGCGACTGATCCAGGACGATTTACAAGAGGTGCTGCCAATGGAATGTTAGGTAGAGCGCACCTATTTTTAGGCGATTACACCGCTGCGAAAACTGCTTTACAAAACGTTGTCAACTCAGGCGAGTACAGCTTAGTTGATGAATATGATGACAACTTCCAAGAGGAAAACGAATACAATACAGAGTCAGTTATGGAAATTGGCTATGCAGATATTGGACAGTTCAACTGGAATCCGACAGGCGATAACTTAGGAAACGAAGGTAGTGTACGCTCGCAAGAGTATTCTGCTATTGGATGGAGGAACTTGATTCCTTCACCTTCTTTGATAGAGGAGCATGAAAGTCCTGCAAATGGAGACGAAAAGCGTGATCCAAGGCTGGATAAAAACTTCTACTTCACGGGCGATCCTTTTGCAGCCGGTGCGAGTACATTGACTGCTGAGGCACAGCGTGGCAATTCGGTCATGGTCAATGGAGAAGAACAAAAAATCAGCTGGAGAAAGTATTCCATCATGTATAAGCTGGATCCGGGTGGCTACCGTATCACCGGAATTAACCATCGTGTGCTTCGTTATGCGGAAGTACTTATCAACTTGGCAGAGGCAGAACTAGAGTCTGGTAATCGAGGAACAGCAGTCGATCTATTGAATCAAGTGCGTGCACGTCCTAGCGTTGATATGCCTGCTTATCCAACTGCCAACTATCCTGTAAGTACTGATGAAGAGGTTATGCGTGCCATCATTCACGAAAAGCGCGTAGAGCACTGTTCTGAGCAAATCCGTAACATTGATATTATTCGTTGGCGTAAAGAAGGTAAACTAGACAAAGAGCCATTGGATTACTTTGTAGCTGGTAAATACGAGTTGTTGCCGATTCCACAAGGAGAGATTGACAACAATCCAAATATCAGCGATGGAGATCAAAATCCTGGGTATTAATAGCGGTGAGCTTGAGTTCAGAAGAAATTGCCTCGATAGTGTTGACTATTGAGGCAATTTTGTTTAAAGTATAAAGTTCGCAAAATCCACTATCTTCCTATTAGTCTTTATTCACAGAAGTTTTTAGAAGGAGAAAAATAGGTATTTTAAATTTAGTCGAGGCGTGAAAAGCGGAGTTATGCCGTGTACTATGAGCATTTTCACAACGAAGAATAAATTCTAAAAGACCATTTTTATTCCTATCAATTTTTGTGAATAAAGACTATTAGAGTATGTCTAAAATTAGATTTAACTGATTATCAATAGTTTGCGGTTCCAGGGAAGAAATAATTAGTGAGTTTAGCGAGCTAAATGAACTCATTTTCTCAAAGCTAGGTTCGTAAGATATTGGTTATCAGAACGATAAAAATTTAGACATACTCTTAGATAAAAGTCTCATCATAGGACATCTGAAAACGCTTGCTTAGATGTACTTATATGCTCTTATCTTAAGTGTTTCAAAATTTACGAGCTTCCGTAACTTACTCAAACCCCGATCACTAAACGAAACAAACATGAAAACACGCCTCTATCTCTTCCTATTCATCGGACTTATCGCCTGTCAATCCAATACAGAAAGTACCCTTTTCCGAAAAATAAACCCTCGCCAATCCAATATCGACTTCACCAATACCATCACTGAAAACGATACTTTTAATGTGATGGATTACGAATACATCTACAACGGTAGTGGAGTGGGCGTCGGTGATTTTGACAAAAACGGCTTACCTGATCTCTTCTTTGCGGGCAATATGGTGAGCAGTAAACTCTACCTCAATCAAGGCGACTTTCGATTTGAAGACGTCACAGAAAATGCAGGCGTAGTGACCGATGCTTGGTGTACAGGCATCGCAGTCGTGGACATCAATGGCGACGGGTGGGATGATATTCATGTCGCAATAGCTCACGATGCAAAATTAGGTGATAGCAAGAATCACTTTTTTATTCATCAAGGCTTGAAAGATGGTGTACCAGTTTTCAAAGACATGGCGACTGAAATGGGACTGGGTGAAAGTTTGTATAGCATTCAAGTCGCCTTTTTAGACTATGATAAAGATAGCGATTTAGACCTTTTTTTGATTAACAATTCAATGGAAAGCTATCCGCGCAACAGTCCAATGGGGCAAACTAAAGATGGGCGCGGTAAAAGTGTAGATCGGTTGTACAGAAATGAAGGTTTGGGTGCAAATGGTGTGCCCAAATTTGTAAATGTATCCAAAGAAGCTGGCATTTTGGTAGAAGGTTGGAGTTTGGGCATCGCTGTAGTGGACATCAACGAAGACGACTATCCTGATCTTTACATCGCCAATGATTTTCTGTCTAATGACTTGCTCTACATCAATCAACAAGACGGTACTTTTCGCAATTTAATCACCGACTACTTCAAGCACCAAAGCCACAACAGCATGGGCATTGACGTGGCAGACATGAACAATGATGAACTAGCCGATTTCTTGATTCTTGATATGCTGCCTGAAGACAATTTGAGACGCAAAACGATGTTCTCAGAAATTCCATTCGAGCGATTTCGGCAGTCGATTGAAAGAGGCTATCAGCCTCAATTTGTGCGCAATGTACTACAAATAAATAACGGCGGCGGTAAGTTCAGTGATTGGGGCTATTACTCTGGATTGGCGGCGACTGACTGGAGCTGGACACCTTTGCTGGCAGACTTCAACAACGATGGCTGGCGCGATGCTTACATCACCAATGGCTATAAAAAAGACGTCACCGATCTCGATTTTATCAATTATAGTGGTGGTTTTAATGTCTTTGGCACAGCAGAAGAAAAGCGCGCCAAACTGATCGAGCAGCTTAACAAAATGGAAGGTATCAAAAAGACCAATCGCCTATTTTTGAATCAAAAAGAGCTAAGATTTGAAGATCAAACGACGGCTTCTGGTCTCGAATTTCCTTCCTATTCCAATGGTGCTGTTTATGCCGATTTGGATGCAGATGGCGACTTGGATATTGTCGTCAACAACTTGAATGATCCTGCGCTGCTTTTTGAAAATCAAAGCACAAACAATTTCCTGACCATTGAACTGCCCAATGACGCCACAGCCTACGGCACAAAAGTCCAAATCAAAACGGGAACAGAAACTCAAACCGCCACTTTCTATCCACAACGCGGCTATCTCTCTTCTGTAGAACCCAAACTGCATTTTGGCTTAGGCGATACAGAAATCATCGACTCCCTTCAGGTCATTTTCCCAAGCGGTAAAGCTTATCGAGCCACAAATATCACCACTAATCAGACTTTAGAAATGCGTACTGAAATGGCAAATACAATCCCAGTTTTAGCACAAAGAGAGTCCAACGTCTTTTTCCAAGAAATCAACAATCCACCCATCAATTTTCAACCCAAAGAACGTCCTTTCGACGACTTCAAAAAATGGGCATTGCACTTTCGTGGCTATAATCGAAGTGGTACGGTACTAGAAGTGGGGGATGTAAATAGAGATGGACTAGAAGATATTTTCATCGGTGGCAACGAAAAGCAAGCTGCTCAGATTTATCTGCAAACTGCTGATGGATTTGAGCAACGACAACTCGATGCTGCATCCAAATCAGAAGATGTGGCAGCTACTTTTTTCGATGCTGATGGCGATGGTGACTTAGATTTGTACTGTTTGAAAGGTAGCTCGGAATACTACTTGCAGCCAGATCGCTATCAAGATCGGCTGTATGAAAATGATGGACAAGGTAATTTTACTTTGCTACAAAATGCGCTTCCGAAAATAGAATCGGCAGGCAGTTGTGCTGTTCCAATAGACTATGATAAAGATGGTGATTTGGATTTATTCGTTGGCAGCAGAATAGATGCGAAAAACTACCCAGCTGCGCCTCGCTCTTATTTACTGCGCAATGAAAATGGGCGATTTGTAGAAGATACGCCAAAATCACTCGCCAAAATCGGGATGGTGACAGATGCTTTAGCGATGGATTTGGATGGAGATGGTTGGCAAGATTTGGCGGTGGTAGGAGAGTGGATGCCGATTCAAATGATCTACAATAACGATGGTGTTTTTAACGAAATGAAATCATTACCTAACTCCAGCGGCTGGTGGAATTGTATCGAAAAAGCAGACTTGGATGGCGATGGAGACGAAGATTTGATAGTCGGCAATTGGGGACTCAACAATCCATTTCAAGCCTCTCCCGAACGACCACTTTCTATCTACGCCAATGACTATGACAACAATGGCGCGACCGAATCCATCTTAGCCTACTATAATGAAGGCAAAGAATATATTTTTCATCCGCGTGAGACATTAGCGAAGCAATTGCCAGGCATCAGACAGCTTTTCAATGACTTTCGTTCCTACGGAAAAGCCGAAGCCAAACTAGTCGTCAACAATAATTCAAGTCAAAAAGCACAACTACATCAAGTCCAAACCTTAGCTTCTGTTTTGGTAGAAAATAAAGGCGATGGAACTTTTCAAATGAAGGAATTACCTTATCAAGTGCAGGCTGCGCCTATCTTCGATTGGGAAGTGCTAGACGTGAATGGCGATGGCAATTTAGATGTACTAGGCGTCGGCAATTTCCATGATGTAGAAGTTCTCAGCGGTCAATATGATGCTTTGAATGGCGTGACGTTGTTGGGGAATGGTGATGGGGCTTTTCAATATGTTCGAGCTAGCGAAAGTGGGTTTTATGTAGCTGGGGAAGGGCAAGTAATTCAGAAAATAAAGACTCAGGGCGGTAAAGAAATGCTGCTGGTAGGTTGTAGGCGAGAGACGTTGAAAATGTTTGATTTGAACGGATAGATTTACAAAATCTTTGAGATTTTGCAAATCTTATTTGTGAACCAGTTTTCGTTCATAATGTTAGCTCACAAATTCAGACTGAAACTCAATCCTATGCAATGCGTCACTGTTTCTCTATTTCGCTATGAACATCTTCGACATCAATGGTGGGCATTCACGCAGATGCAGCTGGCGTATCCTAAAATTCAGGGCGCAGCCGGCTTACAGTTCTTCAAGATGCTAGGCACAGGAGGCGACCGAGGCTTCAGCATCTTCCCCAATTTTAAAGTTTATGGCTTACTCTCCGTTTGGGAAAGCGAAGCAGATGCTCGCCACTTTTTCGATCAAAATAAAGCTTTCCAACAGTTTTGCCAACGCAGCGAAGACCAATGGACGGTTTATCTCAAAACCATCAAAGCACAAGGCGAATGGGCTGGTGAAAATCCTTTTGAATCCACTGCTACGTATGATTCTACTGCCCCCGTTGCTGTCTTGACTCGTGCGACCATTTACGCTAAGCACTTGCATCGTTTTTGGAAATACGTACCCCGAGTTAGCAAATCCATTCATGCTAAAAAGGGCTTGCTTTTCTCAGTGGGAGTAGGGGAATTACCGCTCATTCAGCAAGCGACATTTTCACTTTGGGAAAGTAGCGATGCTATGATCGCCTATGCCTACAAAAGCCAATATCACAAAGAAGTCGTCCAGAAAACACGTGAATTGGGTTGGTACAAAGAGGAACTCTTCGCCCGTTTCGTGCCTTACAAAAGTGAAGGAAGTTGGGAAGGTAAAGACCTACTCGCACCTTTTTTGCGACCCATAAAAATCTAAGCATGAACACCAATCAAGACATTTTACGCCAAGCATTGACACACGATCAAGAAGGCAATTGGCAGGCTGCACACCATTTAGTGGATGGACTGCCCGGCAAATCTGCTGCTCACATTCATGCTTACTTGCATCGCAAAGAAGGCGATGAGTGGAATGCACGCTATTGGTACGATAGAGCAAATAAGAGCATGTTGGGAAATTTAATTTTTTAAATTTTTATACAGACCGAATTAATAGTAATAATGTATCGTTGCTTCCTTATTTTCAATGCTTTTTGAACCTGCCGTCGGCTTAAAAATCTCACTTAGCTCGCTAAACTCGATTTTGAATCCTTAGTCAGAACCATAAATCATTGAAAATCAGTTTGCAAAATTCCCCAACAAGCTCTAAGCTTTCTGTTCAAGAACAAGTTTTATTTCGTCGTTTGATCGGTGAAGTAGAAACTGATCTTTCGCCTGAGTGGAAAAGTGAAACTGATCGTCGATGGGAAAATTATCAATCTGGTAAAACAGAACTTATTGATGGAAAGCAAATGGAGGACAGGTTAAAGAGAAAATATGGCTTATGATTATAGTATTCTTTCGGAAGCCGAGGACGATCTCGATGAAGCCATTCATTGGTATCTAAATCAAAGTGATGTAGAACTAGGACGCCGCTTCTTTGAAGCTTATGAAGAAGCTCGTGAGTGTATTTGTGAAATGCCTACTTCTTTCTCAAAGCTAAGTCAAGATGACAATTATCGTTGGATTCGATGAGCACGCTTTCCTTATGAAATCATTTATCGAATTGAGCAGAATGAAGTGATTATTGTAGCTGTTTCACACAATAAACGTCAACCGAATTATTGGAAAGAGAGATAAAATTTCATTTTATATAATCTCAATGAATATTCATGTTCTCGAAAACCGATTCTCGCACCGCCGCTGTAAAATTATGATCAATACTTTCCTCTAAGGTACACCCACACTTGATGTCTATTACTCGAATAATATATTGAAGGCAGAGTTGTTTGAATTTGAAAAAACTTGACAAGTTTTAAGCGTTCGACTCCCTTACGCCAACAAAATCCAACAGCTCAATCAATTCGGCGCAGCCCGAATAATCGTGCTCTCTTGAATCCAACAACCCACATAAAAACTATCGCCTTCTTTTAGACCACGCTGGAAAATGTCCTCTCGCGTCGGCATATACTGTCGATAGTTGGCGATGTTGCGATTGGCTTCTCTAGCAACACTACCATCTACATTTTTAGCTTTGTTCCACATATCTATAGCAGGCCAGACGACTTTTTGACTTTCCCAGCCGCGACCTGAACCACAAAGTGGACCGCTAGACGCATATAACTTACCGATCAGAATATACGGCTCACCCCAACTGCTACGTGCCGCTGCTGCTCGCAATGCCCATTTTCTAGCTTCCGAGAAATTGCGGAGATGGGCGTAATAGACTTTGGAGATATAAAGCAGATAGCTACCTTTTTTCTCGCTATCATCTGTTTCTTCTGCGGCTTGCTGAAAGAGATCAACGGCTTCTCTGTAGCGTGCGTCACGCAAAGCTTGAAAGGCCTTTCCTGCAGTAGTAATGGTCGGTTCAGGTGCACACTCGTCATTGCCCACTTCTATCAATCTTGCCATCTGCGGATCGTCGTCAGGACAGCCACCCCAACGCAAACGACTGAATACTAAAATGACCGTATCACAATCTGTAGGTGCAGACTCGAAGTACGGAAAATAGGTTTCCTTATAATACTGACAGTCGTAGAAGCCTTTTTCACTTTCAAAAGCGCGCAAACGCTCCGGCGCATATTCCTGCACGATCTCCCAGCGCTCGCAGTATGGTTGTTTGCAGTTTTTTAAACCTTCGGGGATGATGTTGCGGATGAATTGCTCATATTTTTTGGCTTCCTTTTCACTGATTTTTTCTTCCTGATACAATTCGACTAAAAGAGAGGTAAATGGATTGATGACAAAATCATTGGTCTTCATACCATCCTCTTCTATCGCTTTTTTGAAAAGGTTATAAATCTCCATTTTTGACTTGCGATCAGGATATTTGTAGTAGTAGTCGAAAGCGCGACGGGCATTGACATAGCCGCCTTCTGGGTAGCAAGCTTCCAGCTGATCATACATCTCAAAAACAGCGTCTATGTATTGTTCTTTGGTCGCTTTATCTTGTGTTTGGCGGATGAAAAACTCGTAGAAATAGATGCCATCTGAGTAGACCGTATTGCGTTTCCCATCGGCAGCCGGAGCGACTTCGTAGACCTGTTTCCACTGCTCGAATGCTTTGTCTAAGTTATTGAGTTTCAGATTGTCGCGATAGAGCACATAAGTATCCATAATGGACTCAGGGTCGGGCGCGTCCGTAAATTTGGGGCAAGGACTGAGATTTTCATCGACAGGTTCTTCTTTTACAGGCTCAGGTGTGGTGGCGACTTCTTCGGTTACTTTGGGCGTACAGGTTGCCAATAAGAAAATGGCAAAAACAGCGAATGCGTGAAAAAATGAAATGGCTCGAATGAATATTCGCATGATAGTGAAATTTCGATCAAAAAATGTCTGCTCAACAAGTATAGGAATAAAAGGTAAGATTGGCAAAAAGTTGTTTTCGCATTTCGCATAGATGATTGTAAGTTTGCTTGAGTTCTCAGAAATAGTTGTGATTGCAGTCAAATAAAATTCCGCGATAGAATGAGTTAATCCACACCATCGGTTTTCAAGAGTATGAGTGAAAAATCTGTTGTAATCTGTCTAATTCCTTTAATCCGCGTTCCCATCCTACATTATCTTTGTTCTAATATCATTTATATTGAAACAACCACTCCACATCCTCCATCTATCTTCCGCCAAATCGTGGCGCGGTGGTGAACAGCAAATTGCTTATCTAGCTACTGAGATGAAACGCCAAAGCATTCCGCAAATAATTGCTTGTGTAGCCGATGCGCCTTTGAATGAGTGGTGCATAAAACAGCAAATTCCCTGTTTTCCCTATCAAAAACGAGCTTCGCTTGACCCTATTTTGTCCTTTCGCATTCGGCAGCTATGTCGGCAGCAAGACATCACTCACATTCATGCCCACGATAGCCATGCGCATACTTTTGCTTTTGTAGCTGCTTCTATTTTCGGCAATCAAACGCCTATTTTGCTGAGCCGTCGAGTTGATTTTCCTATCAAACACAGCTTTTTCTCTCACTTAAAATACAATCACAGCAGTATCCGAAAAATCATCTGTGTTTCTCATTCTATCAAACGTGTCATATCACCTGTCATCAAAGATTCTGATAAACTTACGGTCATCCACAGCGGCATAGATGTCAGTCGATTTCAAGTGGAAGCGGACGATAGTTTGAGAGCCACCTATCAGTTAAATCCAAATGCTAAAATCATCATCAATGTAGCTGCCCTGTCCGTACACAAAGATCACGCAACTTTCATACGGACAGCGGAGCGGCTGTTGCAGCAACGAAATGAGCTCGTATTTTTCATCGTAGGTGGAGACGCAGGTAGCGAGCAGGACATCGAAGCTTTGATTGAAGAAAAAGGGCTGAATGACCATATTTTTCTCACAGGCTATCGTACAGATATTCCTAATCTACTGCGGCAAGCGGATGTCTTTCTATTCACAAGCAAAGAAGAAGGTTTGGGTACAAGTGTTTTGGATGCTTTTGCCGCTCAGTTGCCAGTCGTCACGACCGCAGCAGGGGGCATTTCTGAGATGGTCGTTCATCATGAAACAGGCTATTTGGCAGCCATAGGAGACGATAAGGAATTGGCAACAGGCGTCACACGTCTTTTAGAAGATAATGAACAGCGCCTCAGTTATATTCGAGCGGCTAGCCAATTGTTGACGACTGAATTTACACATCAAAAGATGGCTAGTACAACTATTGCTCTATATCGTACCGTAATCTAAGCGTCCCTTTACGCATAACGAATAGATATATATTTTTGAAAGCGAAACATGATACTTAGAGCTACCGTATAAGTAAAAGAAGAGGTTTATCACATTCCGTCACAGGTTTGGAAAAATGCCTAAAAAGCGATAATATTGTATATCGTTGAGCGCGTGGATTCAAAAGTGTTGATTACTTGAGTTCACGTACTTATATCAATACACTCTCATTCCTACTTATCTAAAATTTGGTAAAAAACTAATTTAGTTTTTTATCAATTCACACGAGTGTATACACCTACACTCAAATTAAGGTTGATTTAAGTATATAAAGTCGTAGCAATCACGGGTATTTTGAGTTGACTGCTCTGTCAGTTGACTCCAGTACGATGATAGGATTTGGACATACTGAACCCTCAGTATTCTTTATCGTTTCAGTGGGATATCTGTACCGGAAATTTATCTTTTTGCATAAAAACTAATCGCCTTGAAAACAACGCGTCTACTATTTATCATTATCTGTGTTTGTTCGATTCAGTTCCTCAAAGCGCAAGACATTCACTTTTCGCAGATCGGGTATTCACCACTCAATCTCAATCCGGCACTGACAGGTGTTTTTGAAGGCGATATGCGCTTCACTGCCAACTACCGAACGCAGTGGAATGAAGTCGCGCCTTTTGAAACTTTTTCTGGTGCTGTTGACTGGAGTTTTTATAGTGAAGATTATCAAAAGCGGTTTTTTTCCGCAGGTGTACTACTCAACCACGACGTAGCCGGAGATGGGAATCTGTCTTTCACGACGGTCGGTCTGAATGGCTCTTACACGCATCGTATTGCCGATGGGCACTACCTATCTGCCGGAGCTATGTTGGGCTACAACAATCGTAGTTTTGACTTTGGCAACTTCCAGTTTGGGACACAATACAATACAGAAACGTCTACCTACGATCCTTCTTTTGGAACACAGGAAGATAGCTATAACAGCATTGCTTCTGCGAATCTATTTGATGTCTCTGCCGGATTCAATTGGCACTATCGTGTGCCGCGTCGTAGCAAGCGTACTTCCTTCGATTTAGGAATGGGAATCATGCACTTCAATCAACCTTCGGAAGTTTTTCTGGATGGTAGCGCACCAGAAGAATTGCCTTTGCGCTGGAGTCCGCACTTTATGGGGACATTCCAGTTTCATGAGCGTTTTGATTTCTTAGTCAATGCTACATATCAGCACCAAAATTCCCACCGTCAGTTTCTGTACGGTGGCGGTGTGCAATTTCACTTAGACACTGACTTTGATGAAGAACTAGCGTTTCAGTTGATCGCTAACAGAAGAGCACAAGACGCTTGGGTTGGTATGGCAGCCATGAGGTATAGAATGTGGCTGGTCGGATTTAGCTATGATTTTAATACATCTGATCTACAAATACAGCCGGGTTTGAGAAGTGGGCCTGAACTGTCTGTGCGTTATATTTTGACCCGCGTGAAGCCAACAGAAGCAAAGATATGTCCATTGTACTTGTAGATATTAGCTTCCGAACAGTCGGAACAAATAATACTGATAAATGAACCTATCGTATATTTTGCGGAGCACTGTGCAGTTAATTGATAGGCAATAAGTATGCTGCTATTAGCAGTGTTTACCTATTACTTATTACCTGCGCAAGCATCAGGAATTACACAATAGGATAGAATATCAATACAACTTGTGCCGATACTTGGGTATCTAAATGTCTAACATCTGATAAATTGCCAATAGTAGTCGTTGAAATTCAAAAACTTTATTCACGGGAGTCGATCTAGCAATTGACTCTTGCATGCTATATCAAAGCAAACCAACGCTATGAAAATTCTACTGCTACTCAGTTCTGTATTCATTTTTGCCACCACTACACTGGCTCAAGTAGATGAATACAATTATCACTTAAAAGACCGACAGGCGAGCTTCAAAAAAGTGTGGAAGAAGGCAAAGAAAGAAAAAGCAGAGCAACACATCAATGATGCGCTCGGGCTGTACGAAGCAGCTGTCCAAATGGACTCTACCAATCCAATCTTGTTGTACGAAGTGGCGACACTGTACCAAGATCTGGGGGCTTATGTGGCAGCGCATCGCTACTACAACAAACTGGTAGATCTAGAGGAGACGAGTTTTGGTGACCTATACCTGAGACGAGGCAGTATGCAGCAGATTTTGGGTCAGTACGCTGCTGCCATCAATAGCTACAACACCTACAAAAGGCAAGTTGCAGCCAATATGCAAGAAGTCGATATGTACATCGAGCAGTGCCGCGAAGCCATCAGCTTACTAGAGCGACAAGATTGTGCGATCAATTTCAATGCCCTAGAAAATCTAAAAGATCCAGTCAATGACAATTCCGGTGAGACCGCAGAATTTTCGCCTTACTACGAAAATGGCGAACTCTACTTTTCTCGCTTCCAATATGCCAATGAGGAAGGCAGCCGATACCAGCTGAATTCCTATAAGCACAAAGCGACCAATGTAGGCGTACAGCGGGCGTTGCCTACCGAAAATCAAAGCGCGTATTTGGTCATCACGCCGGACGGCAACTCGTTGTACGAAGTGGCTTGTAGTGAAAGCGGAAAGAAATTTGACAATCAAACTTGCCGTATCTATCGCCGCGATCGAAAAAGTGATGGCAATTGGTCAAAAAGAATACAGCTCCCAGAAAGCATCAACGCCAAAGAAAGTATCAACACGCAGCCTGCCATCGGGACAGATACAGAAGGCAATACTTATCTGTACTTCGCTTCTAATCGCTCAGGCGGACAAGGTGGGATGGATATTTGGAGAAGTGAAATTGACAAGATTGAAGGAAGATACAACTATGGCACACCGACCAATTTGACCCAAATCAACACTCCCGACGACGAAATATCTCCTTACTATCACCAAAAATGCCACACTTTCTATTTCAGTAGCAATCGCCGACCGTCCTTAGGTGGCTTTGATATTTATCAAACGATCTGGAATGGTGCGAACTATGGCTGGAGCAAAGCCGATCATCTTTGTTATCCCATCAATGGCAGTTTCGATGATGTCGATTTTTTTAGGACAGCCACTGGCGAGAAAGTTTATTTTGCCTCTAAGCGCGTGCCAGAGGAAGAGCGAGAAGGCGAGCGATTGGTCAAAGGATGTTGCTTAGATATTTTTGAAGTGGAGGCAGAGTTGCCTGTCTATCTAGAAATGACCGTCAAGTGTGGTAGCGACACTGTAGTCAATGATGCTTACTATACTTCGAGTGGCATGACCAGCAAAGAAATCTATGCCGAGAGCGCAGACAGCTTGCGTCAGATCGTCAATCCTATTGTATTAGTCGCCAATGAACAATACATTTTTGATGTCAGCAAAACGGGATGGACGAGCGCAAGATTGGAATTGCCGACCAATGAAGTCTGTGAGCCGAAGACCTATCGTAAACCAGTTTACATTCGTCCGAATAGCAATTTGTACATCAATGTAAGTGGAAGAGGTGCCGGGAAGAATACTGTCTTGGATTTTGCTAAAATAGTAATCGAAAGCGAATTGGGCATTCGACAAGAAAAGGAAACCGTTAGTGGAGAAACGACCTTCAATGTAGAAGTCGGGACTGAGCCAGTTACCTACACTGTCCAGATAGAGCGGGAAGATTATGAAACCGAATCTTTAATAGTGACGATTCCGCCGATCACTGAGCGTTGTATTACGACTTTGGATGTGGTGTTGAAACCAGATTTACCGTTAGATAGAGAGTTGGCAGTTGATATTTATTTCCACGATGATATTCCGGCGATTGAAAATTATCGTGATGTCCGCGACGTCAATGTTTCTTACGAAGACACCTACCAAAACTATAACAATCCTAATATGCGCGAACGCTACAAAAGACAACTCATGGATTTCTATGAGGCTAATAATGAGCAAGTGAGCATGGATGACGTAGAGGTACAAATCGATTCCTTCTTTCTAGGGGAAGTGCAGAAAGGATTCGAAGAGTTAGAACTGATGGCTTACTCTCTGCTCAATCACTTTACGACTGGAACAGCTATTCCACTTTCTGTAGAAATCACAGGTTCGGCAAGTCCGACAGCAAGAACGCCTGGTGGTATATTGTATAATCAATACCTGTCTACGAGACGCATCAATAGCGTCAAGAACTATTTCAAAAATTACGCTGATGGCGAACTCGCACCTTACATCAACAATGGTCAGTTGGATGTAAGAGAAGTACCCGTTGGTCAGAATCTGGGTACACTTAGCGAAGCCGAAAGAGATAAAATCAAAAACAACAATGACACTTACGGTATCTACGCGCCTCGCGCAGCAGGCACACGTAAGGTCACCATAGCGAAAGTACGACTACAGCAACCCAATTAAGCCCCAATTCCCTTATTCGTTTAAAAAGACAAATTCCATGCGCCCTAGTTTATTGACAATTTTCAGTGTTTGTTTATTTGTATTGTCCAATACAATACAAGCACAATCCCTTCAAGTCGACTTACAAGCGACTGCACCTACTTGCTCTAATTACACCAATGGTAACATTCTCTCCAGCGTGACTGGTGGGGAGTCACCTTACACCTATAATTGGAGTAATGGCAGCACTGCTTCTGGTATTTATGGACTAATAGCAGGTACTTACATTTTGACTGTGACAGACGCCGATGGTGCGACAGTAGAGGCTACTGCTACTTTAACTGCTCCCGATCCTCTGGAAGTGAGTATAGAAGCAACTGGCGATGTTTGTGAAGACCTATCGACGCCTTACCAAGTGACCGTCATGGGCGGAACAGCACCTTACACTTACGATTGGAGTGATGGGAGTGATGAAGCTACTTTCTCCGCACCAGCTCCTGGTAATTACTTCCTCACTGTCACAGATGCCAATGGCTGTCAAAGCGTCGCTGCACTCAATGTCAGAGGTATGTTAGAAGTCAAAGTCATCGCCCAAGATGTGCGTTGTGCTGACTTCTGTGATGCTAGTGTGACGGCGATGGTGACTGGTGGTCGTGAGCCATTTAGTTATATCTGGAATACAGGCGATACCACTCAGATTGTCGATATGCTACCAGTTGGGACGTATACTGTCACTGTCACTGATGCAGATGACTGTACAGAAATAGCAAGTGGAACAGTGGGTGGTCCCCCAGCCATAGATGCAGAAGTGACCGTCGAAAATACCTGTGAGGAAGACGGCAATTTGTTTGCCAGAGTTACTGCCAATGGTGGTGAAGGTGATTTCTTCTTTTTATGGAGCACAGGCGCGACAGGAGCTAGTATAGGTGATTTAGAGAGAGGAGAAGACTATTTCGTCGTCATTTTTGATGCCAATCAGTGTAACGATACCCTTCGCTTTACTGTACCGGAAGCCCCAAATTTGGTGGTAGAAGGTAGCAAAACAGATGTCACTTGTACCAATATCAATAACGGTAGCGCAACAGCAACTGTCATGGGGGGTACTGCACCTTACACTTTCGAGTGGAGCAATGGAAGTACCACCACTACTAGCGACAACAGTAATACTTTAGATGAACTTCCCGAAGGCGAATACACCGTCACTGTCACAGATGCAGAAGGTTGTACCGGAACGACCACTGTCACCGTAGCATCCAATGGCGATTTAGAACTTGACTTATCCAGTACACCGACCACTTGCCCGGATGATGCGGATGGGATGGCAAATGCTATCGGTATAGGCGGCACAGGAGTCTATACTTATCTTTGGTCGGATGGACAGACGACAGGTACAGCTATCAACTTGACAGCAGGAACGTATACCGTCACTGTTACAGATGTCGGCTTTCCTTCTTGTACAGCAGTAGGGACAGTAACTGTCTCTTCTGTTGGTATTTCTGATATTGACGTGAGTATCGATACGACAGGTGGTACAGTCATCGTCGCTACTCCGGTGGGTGGTCGCGGACCTTTCACCTTCGAGTGGAGCAATGGAGAAGATGGCGCGATCGCTAACAACTATATGGCTTGTGAAGACGAAACATATAGTGTGACGGTCACTGATAGCGATGGCTGCGAGCAAGTAAAAATGGGCGAAATTCCATGTGATGAAGAAAACAATCTAGTCGTCAATGTAGAAACAACACCTACTTGCCGAGATGCCAACGATGGAGCAGCAACCATTACCATAGAAGGTGGCACTGAACCTTACACTATTAATTGGGGAAATGACACTGAAGGAAATATCAATACCGGATTAGCAGCAGGTGCGTATCAAGTTATCGTCACCGACG
The DNA here is from genome assembly GCA_038749535.1 of Bacteroidota bacterium. Taxonomy (GTDB): domain Bacteria; phylum Bacteroidota; class Bacteroidia; order Chitinophagales; family Saprospiraceae; genus JAAUTG01. The sequence continues at coordinate 4,278 of JBCDHX010000074.1, read as the reverse complement.
CCAATGGAAACGAAAGAGTCATCAACTACATCATTGATCAAATCAATCTGGATGTCAGCGTCGAAACCATACAGCAAGCTTGTGGTACGGATGAAGGTGGCAGTATATTTTTGGACATAGAAGGAGACGAGCCACCGTTTACGATCACTTGGTCGGACAGTAGTTTATCAGGTGATTCCTTAGAAAATGTAGCTGTCGGCACTTATATGGTGACCATCACCAATGAAGCTGGTTGCGAGCAAGTTAGAACCATTGAAGTCACTGAAGAACCTGGCGTCACGTCTAGTGTAGAAGTAACACCTGCTGACTGTGGTCAAGAAAATGGCAGCATCGTCGTGACACCTTCGGGCAGCAATACACCATTTACTTTTGAATGGTCGACAAGAGATACCACTGCTCGTCTAGTCAATATCGCGCCAGGCGAATACAGCTATACCATTACCGACGCGGAAGGCTGCGAAGATAAAAGAACAGTCACCGTCACCGAAGAAGACTTAATGGTGGATGTGTCTAGTACACCAACGACTTGCCCTGAAGATGCCGAAGGTACAGCAACCGCGACCGTCACTGATGGTGAGTCAAACTACACTTACCTTTGGTCAGATGGACAGACGACAGCGACGGCTACCAGTCTCGTAGCAGGTACTTATACAGTAACCGTCACCGACCCTGATGCGCCACAGTGTGAGGCAATAGAAACAGTAACTGTCGATGCGACTGGTCTGACAGGCGTCAGTGTGAGCGTGGATACTTCCGGTGGTTCGACTACGATTATCGCTACACCAATTGGTGGCAATGCGCCATACACATATATGTGGAGTAATGGCGAAGACGGTCCAATCGCGACTGGCTACATGGCTTGCGAAGACGAGATGTATAGCGTGACCGTAACGGATGCCGATGGCTGTGAGCAGATACAGACGGGCGATATTCCTTGTGATGAAGAAAATAATTTAGTCATCGACATAGAAACGACACCGACTTGCCGCGACGCTGCGGATGGAACAGCAACGATTAGCATAGAGGGAGGAACAGAACCTTATACCATAGATTGGGGTAATGATACAGAAGGTGACATCAATACTGGATTAGAAGCTGGCGCATATAGAGTCGTTGTCGTTGATGCCAATGGTAACAGAAGAGTAGTTGATTATTTCATCGATCAAATCAATTTAGAGGTCAGCGTCGAAACGACTCAACAAACTTGTGGCACAGATGAAGGCGGCAGTATATTTTTGGACATAGAAGGCGACGAGCCACCATTTACCATCACTTGGTCTGACAATAGGTTGTTAGGCGATTCCTTAGAAAATGTAGCCGTTGGTACATATATGGTTACCATAACCAACGAAGCCGGTTGCGAACAAATCAGAACAATTGAAGTCACTGAAGAACCTGGCGTCACTTCTACAGTCGAAGTAACACCGTCCGACTGCGGTCAAGAAAATGGTAGTATTACTGTGACACCTTCTGGCAGCAACACACCTTTCACTTTTGAATGGTCGACTGGCGACACCACTGCTCGTCTCGTCAATGTCGCGTCAGGCGAATACAGCTATACCGTCACCGATGCCAACGGGTGTACGGACGAACAAACCGTCACGGTCACAGAAGAAATCAATATCAATATAGATGCGACGCCTACGGCAGCGACTTGTGGTGGTGCTACGGATGGTAGAATTACGATAGATGTCAGCGGCGGCACTGAGCCTTATGTCTATCAAATCAATGGCGATACTGTTGGTGTAGAAACAACTGGTTTGACCTCTGGCACTTACGATATTTTAGTTACAGATGCTAATGGTTGTCAGCAATCGAGTAGTGTGACGGTGGATGAGGACAATGATATCCAAGTATTAATAGATACTCAGATAGACGAAGATACTGGATTAGGAACTTTGATAGCAGTAGTGGGTGGAGGTACCGAACCTTATACTTATGCTTGGTCGACAGGAGATACAACTGTCATGATAAGCGATCTAGAACCAGGTTGTTATGAGTTGACGATCACCGATGCAAATGGATGTACTCAAGAATCAGAAGCAAGTATAACAGGCGTACCAGAACTCACCATCGAACCCAACTGCGATGGCACAGCTACAGTGAGTACTTCTCCAGTAGGCGGTTGCTCCAATGCGATGATTACCTGGAGTGATGGTAGTACAGGTACAACAACAACGTTGCCAGAAGGCGATCAATCTGTAACGATCACTTTTGATGGAGATGAAGAAGACATTACTATTGACTTCACTGTAGAAGCTCCAAACCTAGAAATCGAATCCAGCAGCGTCACGGACGCGACTTGTAATGACGCAGATGGTAGCGCGACGGTCAGCGTACTAGAAGGAGCAGCCAACTATGACTTTGTGTGGATGTTAGGTGATTCTGTGATCGCAGAAATTACAGATTCCGAAGAAGCGTCTAGCACATTGGACAATCTAGCCGAAGGCACTTATACCGTCATGGTGATAGATGCTAATGGCTGTGAGCAAGAAGTGACCATCAATATTGCGGCAGAAAATAGCATAGACGTCAACATCGCTGATGTGAGTGTGTGTCAAGGAGAGGAAGTGGAAATAGAAGTAGAAAACAACTCAGAAGACGAGTTGATGTACTCTTGGATACCTGCTGATCTTTTTGCCGAAGGCACTGCCAATAGTGAAAACCCTGAGTTCATCGGTACAGAAAGTACGACTGTCATGGTTACCGTTACCAACGAAGCCGGCTGCGAAGTCGAAAGAAGCGTCAGCATCAATTTCCAAGATAGAACTGCGCCTGACACTGACCAGATCACATTCAGCGAAACTTGTCTAGGCTTTGAATTGACTTTCGATGGCAATGGACAGACGCAAGGCTATACTTGGCGATTCGGCGATCCGAACAACAGTGACGACATCTCACAGAATCCAAATCCGGTCTATACCTATAGCGAAGCCGGCATATTTACGGTCACGTTGATCCCAACAGACGCTGCTGCTTGTCAAGATACAGCGATGTTTGAGGTGACAGTCGCAGGCGAGCAAGAGCTGGACTTCCAGATTAGTGGCGAACCACTCGTTTGTGGGGAGGAAAGCAATGTATTTAGTGTAGATGATACGCAGTTGAATGTGGAATGGTATGCAGCTGGGGATTTGGAGAATCCGCTAAGTACATTGAATAGTGCAGAGTTGGCTGCCGGAGAATATGTAGTCCGCGTCACGAATGAATTGGGCTGTACAGGTGAGCAAACATATATCGTAGAAGACAGAACGGTCAATATCGACCTAGAAGAAAGCTATTGTACTTGTGTGGGCGAAGAATTGCCGATTAGTATAAGCAGTTTGATTGAAGGTGATGAGCTGACCTTTGAATGGTCACCAGAAAATCCAGATCTGATCGACCTAACTGATCCTGCCAATCCAATTTTCATGTTGGATGAAACAACAACTTTCATGACGACAGTCACCAATCAATTTGGCTGTTCCATCACAAGAGAGGTGACGATAGACGTAGGCGAGCAACCTGTCATAGACGGCATCTTCCCGGATAAAGACACTATTGCACTAGGAGAAAGCACCAATATTCGCATCGAAGGTGCGCAAGGCAATTACAGCTATCGTTGGATCAATGATCCAAGTCTAGATCGCTTAGATACTGCCGATCCATTAGCTGCACCGACACAGACGACTGTCTATACCGTAGAAATCTTCAACGAAGACGATCCTTGCGGTTGTGTTTTAACGCGCACTGTAGAAATCGTCGTCCTTGATTTGCCGTGCGAAGATCCTTATGTCTTCATTCCGAATGCCTTCACACCAAACGGTGATGGCATCAATGATGTCATCCGCGTCTTTGGTCCACATATCGAAGCCTTGAACCTGAAAATCTTCAATCGTTGGGGTGAGCTTGTCTTTGAAACAGATGATGTAGATGGTGAGTGGAACGGCACACATCAACGCACCGGACAGTTAGCTGAAGGACGTGTCTTTGCTTATATTTTGAATGTGGAATGTATAGGTGGAGAGACGTATGAGAAGCGAGGGAATATTACGTTGTTGCGGTAGTGCTAGCTTCTTTTAGCCTTTGAAAAATGGTGATGGTCTTGTTTGGGCTGTCGCCATTTTGTGTTGCTCGTACGTAACCACCAAACTTATTTGGTAACGTGAGGTATGGATTAGCTAAGCTGCTTTTTTCTGCTCGATTGTAGCTTTAGAATAAAATACTCTGGGTTTGTTATCCAAATAGTGATAGCCGACCAAAGCGGCAAGAATGTGAGTGGTTGCATTTACAGGACTACGG
>JBCDHX010000073.1:0-28910 GCA_038749535.1 Bacteroidota bacterium | reverse complement strand
ATTAGGGCGAAGCGAAGCAAATTTTATTTTGGACAAGGCAAAATTTTTCGGCATAGCCTAGCTACGACTAAAAATTTTAACGCAGAACAGAATAAAATTTGTCCGATGTAGTCAATCAAGATGCGGCATAACAAGTCTAATGTTTGTAATCAAGTGTTGAACGCTACACATTTTCAAAAGAGAAATTAAGTAAAGTTTATTGAGCTGCTTGTCTCTCCGATATTCAGAGACTGTCGGAATCTAATATCTTTGATTCTTACAATCAAGCATTCAATTTTAAAAATCCGCCGTCGATGGGATAGTCACATCCTGTGATGAACGCTGCCTCATCCGAGCATAGATAAAGTGCTAAGTGTGCAATTTCTTTTGGCTTTCCCATCCGCCCGATAGGTTGCGTTTTGGCTAGTTGATCATAGACCTCTGCCTTATTATTGGGATAGTATTTTTCCAAATAGCCATCGACGAGATCAGTATGGACACGCGCTGGAGAGATACAATTGCAGCGAATCCCAAAGTCAATAAAATCCTTGGCGACGGACAGCGTCATCATGTATACAGCTCCTTTGGTCGCGCTATATGCGAAGCGATCCTTGATGGCGACATGAGCGGCGACGGATGCCATATTGAGGATGACGCCTCCTGTTTTCTTTAGGTGCGGAATGACCGTGTGCAGCATATTATAGACACTTTTGACATTGACGGTAAGGAGCTTGTCCATGTCGTCGGGTGTCGTGGTTTCAGCTGTCCCGATATGCGCGATGGCGGCATTATTGACGAGAACATCTATTTTTCCTTCTTGCTGTATGACTTTTTCTATGCACTCTTCGACTATCACTAAATTAGTCACATCGCAATGCAGAAAACGCGCTTTTCCTGACTGATCGTGAATGTGCCCAACGACCGCTTGACTTTGGACGTCGTTGATGTCCAAAATATAGACTACTGCACCTTGCTTGGCAAAAAGCATAGCTATTTCTTTCCCAATTCCACTCGCGCCTCCAGTTACGAGCGCTACCTTTCGATCTAGTTTAAACATTCGTTTTAGTTGATAAAAAATAAAGACGCTTAAAATGGGTGCTTCCAAGGTTTACGATAATCAACAGCTAGTTTTTTGTTCGCCGCTTTATTGTCCGTCACCTTTGCGCGATTGGGATCATAAGTAACGATGTTGCCAGTTTCCATCGACAAATTGGCGAGAATGCAACTAGCCGTAGAAATATGTCCGTTCATGACATCAGCGACAGGTTTTGTTTTGGTTTCTATGGATTCCAAAAGGTTCAAGAAGTGGCGTCGCGTCGCAGCCGCTACATGTAGTTCTATTCCCTTTTCGGTCACGTCCTCCGGAAATTTTTCTCGCTCATACAGTGCTTTTCCGCTTACGGTTGCTTCTTTTTCGCCATTCGGGATGAACTCATATTTGTGAACGCTACCTTTCAACACTCCTTTTTCACCATAAATAAAGAACGCCCACGGATAGTCCGAGTCGGATGCTTTTCCCCAAGACCGATGCGTCCAAACACAGTCAAAATCGCCATATTGAAAAGTCGCAGTTTGTGTATCCGGTATATCAGCTACGCTGCCAGTCTGCACTTGTATGCCCCCACTTGAATGAATCTGCTTCGGCCACCCCAAATCCAGCAACCACCGCACGGTATCCAACATATGGACGCACATATCTCCCACGATACCATTGCCGTAGGCATTGAAAGCACGCCACCAGCGATGTGGAACACCTCGGAACGGCAACATAGGCGCAGGTCCCGTCCACAAATCATAGTCAAAATGATCGGGAATGACAGTCTGTACAGGTGGCTTGTCGCGTTTGCGCATATGATAGTAACAACACATTTCGATATGCCCAATATCACCGAGCAAACCGGCATCAATCACTTTCTTTTTCATTTCGACCAAATGAGGTGTACTACGTCTTTGCGTCCCGATTTGTATGATCGTTCCGTATTGCTGAGCAGCAGCGACGATAGCTTCTCCCTCTTTTACATCCTTGCTGATGGGCTTCTGCAAATACAAATTTGCTCCGGTCTTCATCGCGTCTATGGCTTGCAGCGCATGCCAGTGGTCGGGCGTACCGATGATAATCAAATCAAAAACTTCATCGGCGAGCATTTGCTGATAATTGGTGTAGAAACGAGGTTGTTTATGACTTTTTTGACGCTCCTGAATGAGTTTGCCCGCTTTTTTAAGCTGCCGCTGATCGACATCACAGATCGCAGTCACTTCTACGGGCGACACTTGAATTAATCGCAACACATCGCTCGTGCCATACCAGCCCGAACCGATGAGTCCGATGCGCTTGGTCGTAGTCGGATAGATGACATCTAGTCCATGTGCGCCCAAAGCAGACAAAGCAAGTAAAGAGGAAGAACTTTTGAGGAATTGGCGGCGATTGATGTGAAATGTGGACATTGTCGTTTTTCGTTTGGGGAAAGATAAACAAAGTTTTGCGAGTGCAGCTCGACAATTTCACACACAACATTAGGAGACCTGCTAGACGATTGCTAATATTGTTGCGAACAAATCAAAAACATGTACGCATATTCCAACTTTATTGACTTAGCCAATCTCGATATTCTCCCGCTTTTTATCAGACGACTCTCCTCCATTTTTGAGTGGTTAGAAGCCAATGGACCATTCGTCAGGAACGATGCAACACTTTTCGGTATTTTGATGGTCGTGCTAGCACTCATTTTTTGGACGTCCAAATCTGAGCACCCCTTTTGGCAGAAGTTCTACAAATTCGTACCGATATTATTGCTGGCTTATTTCATCCCGGCTATACTTCGCTCCTTTGGATTGATCGCCCCAGAGTGGCTAGATGCGGATGGCGTAGTCGTCAAGTCGCAGCTCTACTTCGTGGCGTCTCGCTATTTGCTACCGGCTTGTTTGATTTTGTTGTGTCTGAGTATTGATATCAAAGGGATTATTGGACTTGGGCCGAAAGCGATAGTCATGTTTTTGGCGGCGTCTTTGGGCATCATTTTGGGCGGTCCGGTGGCACTGTTAGTTGTCACTCAACTCTTCCCTAACCTTATTCCCATCCCGGCAGATCAGCTTTGGACGGGCTTTTCGACAATCGCGGGCAGCTGGATTGGTGGTGGTGCAAATCAGACGGCAATGAAGGAAATATTTGATGTCGCGGATGATCTATTTGGGATGATGATTATCGTCGATATTCTCGTCGCCAATATCTGGCTGGGCTTTTTACTTTACGGCATCAATGTTTCAGATCGCATCGACCGTTTTTTGAAAGCAGACAACTCTGCCATCGAAAGGCTCAAAAAAAGCGTCTCTGACTATCGCTCCAGCATAGAACAAATGCCGACTGTGACCAATACACTGGTCTTGATGGGTGTGGCTTTTGGTGGCACAGCTTTGGCGCATTGGGCGGCGGACAGTATCACACCTTGGATGTCAGCACGCTCAGAATTATTAGAAAATCTGAGACTCAATTCTCTGACTTCTGGCTTCTTTTGGCTGATTGTCGTCGCGACTACAGTCGGTTTTGGACTTTCATTTACCAAAGCAAAACGACTGGAAGGGGTAGGCGCATCGCGCTGGGGCACGATTTTCATTTACATACTGGTCGCGACCATCGGTATGAAGATGGATTTGAGCGAAATTTTCGAGAGAAAAAATGCCGGATTGCTACTCATCGGTGTCATCTGGATGATGATTCATGTGCTCACGCTTTTCATCGTCGCTTACATCATCCGAGCACCCTATTTCTTTATCGCAGTGGGTAGTCAAGCCAATGTAGGCGGTGCAGCATCTGCTCCAGTAGTGGCAGCAGCATTCGATTCGGCACTCGCGCCTGTGGGTGTCTTGATGGCGGTATTGGGTTATGCTTTAGGTACTTATGGGGCCCTGATTTGTGCGTTGATGATGCAGGGCGTAGTGTCGTAAAGCAACTTTGACAATGACAGAAAATGATGCTATCTGATGTAGATCAGCATCACTTTCTATCAAAAAGAGATTGCTCGGTCATTTATTCTACAACTCCTCCGGCCCCTCTCCTACCCAGTCCGGTAGATACTGCTGATTTTCGCAAAGCGGTGCCAACTGCTCATCGACAAATGGACGGATTTCGTGAATGATGTCTTCGGGATACAACAAATGTACATTGGGTCCTGCATCTAGACTAAAGTAGATCGGATGCTTCGTCTCTGCACGAAATGCACGAATTTTTTGGAGTATCGTCAATGTATTTGGGTGCATGAGCAGATAGGAAGGTTGTGAACTCATCATCATCGCGTGCAGCGTCAATGCTTCATTTTCGATGATCTGCCCAAATCTTTCCAAGTTGCCATCTTCCAATGTTTCCAACAATAGTCGCAGTCGATCATTGGCCTGCTGATAACGGGCTGTCGCATAAGGATTGCCGTCCATTAAAGCATGACCTGCGCTACTGGATACTGACTTTTCGCCTTTGCTCACGATCAAAATATCATCGTGAAAGTTTTTAAATACGTCATGTACTGCTGCATAAGGCATAGCATACAGATCAGAACTGCCTTCTACCGCTCCACTTTCTCCCCAAACTGCCAAGCCAGGAAAAATAGATCGACAAGCACTCCCGGACCCCAAACGAGCTACAAAAGAAGCTTTTCGATCATACTCCTCATCCTCTTCCAATGTCCCAAACAACTCCGCTTCCAAGCTACACAGACACAGCGCCAGCGCACTCATACTAGACGCCGAAGAGGCGATGCCGGAAGAATGCGGAAAAGAATTGGCGGAGCGGATGGTCAGTTCTAGTTGATTGAGGAAAGGGAAAATATCACTTACTTTCTCTAAAAATCCTTTGATACGAGTCGCAAATGCCTCGTTGGGTTCACCTTCAAATGTAAAATCCAAACTGATACCTTCTGTTGCATTGGTTGCCTTCGGACGATACGCCAAAGCAGTCTCTGTAAACGCATTTTGGAGGGTAAAGCTGATCGACGGATTGCGCGGTAGTTGTACGCCATGTTTGCCCCAGTATTTGATGAGCGCGAGATTGGAAGGGCTTCGCCAGGCGATCTGACCAGGTTCTACACTGGCGCGATCGATCAACAATTTTGGATTTCTATAATCAAGCATGAGTTAGCGTTGTTAGATGTAAGATTGTTATTCAAGGAGCGAATGTATAAAATGTTGTTCGGAATGATTTATATCTTTGGCAAAATTCAAATCACCAGCCTATGCTGCTAGCCATCGGCACAAAAGTGCGACTCAAAAATACAGGCGATGAAGGTGTCATCCAAGAAGTCTTGGGCGATGATCTTTTTACGGTCTATCTAGCAGATATGGACATGGAAATTCCTGCCTTTGAAAGCAATCTAGAACGACTCGATCAGCATGAAGCTAAGGCAAAAGTGGTTAAAATAAAGCAACCGCCCTTACCTGAGCCACCGCGAGAAGCAATACAGTATAAAATATTAACACGCAAAGGTGTTTTGCTAGCTTTTCATCCCATCTATAATCAAGAAAACAGTGCCGAAGCATTTGATATTTACCTCATCAATGATACCATACACGACATCATTTATAACTTTGAGGCGGCGTTCGAGCAAAGCGCGCGATTGCGAAAAAGCGCACAGATCGGTAGTTCTGATTTGCATAGCATCGGGCGCATTTCTTTCGCTCAGTTGAACGATCGTCCTTATATCCGAGTTGACTGCTGGAAAATCACAACCAAAGGCACAGAAGGCATCTACGAACAACATTTTCGCATCAAACCCAAAAACTTTTTTACGCGTATGCTTACTGTCCCACTCCTCAACCGCCCAGCCTACTGTTATACGCTTTTTGACACCTTGAAAACCCCACCTAAACATATATCAACTGCTCAAGAAGATCTCGCCAGCTATACCCAACGCAATGCCCGAAAGCGCAAAGCCAACCTCGATAGCCAACTGTATAATCTACACGATGTACAAAGCTTTGCAGAGTTTGCCACGGAAATCGATCTTCATATCGAAAACCTAGTGTCCAGCACCAGAAAACTGACACCCACCGAAATGCTCAATATTCAGCTCTCCCACTATGAAGAGTTTTTGGATAAGGCGATTCGACTCGGTATTGATCGCTGCTTTGTGATTCACGGCATCGGGAAAGGAACACTGCGTGATGCGATACACAACAGACTAAGAAGCAATCAGCAAATTGTGGACTTCAAAAATGAGTATCATCATCGGTATGGATGGGGCGCGACTGAGATTATTTTGCGCTAAGATGGTCATGAATATAGTGTGGCGCATGCGCATTTACAAAATCCGAAAGTAAGCGTATCGTGGACGAAGCTTCCATCTGTTGTAACCATATTTGATGTCTGGAAGAACGATAGCTAGATAAATTGTGACCAACCCAGTCACACTTCCCATATTTAAGAAAAAATCGTATCTTGTCGCTTTATTCTATCTGACTCAGTAACAACACATTGAGAAAGATAGAAAAGAGGCTAAACTGGTAGAAAACTATACAGTATTCACTGTTTAAGAGACCTCGTCGAGCATTTCGCGTTAAAAAGTGTGAAAATGTTCGGACAAACAAGCTTAGTCTCCCCTTCTGACGAAACTTGTTGTTATTTTGTGCGTCCTACATAAGCAGCACACCCAGTTCCTTAGTGATACTCAAAAAGAAAGATAGTTGAAGTCAAAATGTACCTATCCCACATTTTGACCGTCTTATAAATAGAGATCATTACTGAGTAAGTGTCATGGTAAGTCGTTTTTTCCATACACCACTATGATGATCGCCAATTTCATGAACATAGGTTGACAGACCTACTTTGAGAAAACAACGGTTCGAAGTCCCTTTATTCAATTTTTTAGAACCGTACAAACATTCAATTGATCTACTTAGATGAGTTGAATGTGCTATTTGTCTTCGTCAACCGACAAAACACATGCGATGATCTGTAGATGTACGCGCCTATTTATTGTATGGCTATGCTTAGTCATGTCTGCTTTTCCTTTATTTTCCCAAGACAATTCCTGTGGCATCATCAATGGCAATCTCATTGTCAGTAACACCAATGACGATGGACCGGGTTCTTTGCGAAACGCTATTAATTGCGCCAATGAACTAGAAGGTCCCAATCGAATCATTTTCTCCATTTCAGGTACGGGCCGTAAGAATATTTTTGTCGGCTCGACCACGGGCGCGCCACTTCCAGCACTCAGCGACGATGGTACCGTGATCGATGGTTCATTTCAGCCGGGCGCGACAGACCGACCTAGAATTGTGCTAGATGGTAGTCAAGGTAATTGGGAAGCACCTATCAACGGATTATTTATTTCTGGAAATGGCTGCGCCATCTACGCTTTAGAAATCAGAAGCTTCCCAGATGATGGCGTCGACATTTTCGGAGCGAACAATGTCAAAATCGGGACGCCCGGCAAAAGCAATGTCATCTATAGCAACGGAGAAGAGCGCGACTTTTACGATGATGTCACGCCTTCCGGTCCTTGGGAAGGAAGTGGTATCGCACTACGCAATGGCGCACGATTCTGCGAGATCAAGTCCAACTTCATCGGGACGGATGCACGCAGCACCACCAATTTTGCCAACGAATACAGCGGCATCCTCATCACTGGAAACTCCAATAGTAATCTCATAGGTGGCACAACTTTCGCAGAAGCCAATATTATCGCATATAACCCAACTGCTATCCGCATCGAAGCCTCCACACAAAATGCACTCCTTGGCAATTCCATCATTTGCAACGACACAGCCGCCATCTCTCTAGTCAATAATGGCAACGAACTCAAAAGCGCACCGACCATTCTACTCGCCAATGACCGCAACATTTCCGGTACAGGAAATCCAGGTGACCGTATCGAAATTTTCTTAAATAAATCCCAATTCTGTGGTAGTCAAGTCTGCCAAGGACAGTTAAGCGTCGGTAGCACCATCGTCAATCGTGACAGTACTTGGGCATACACAATAGAAGGCACAGCTAGCGTCGGTAATATCGACTTTTTGGAGTATGATCTAGCCACAGCTTTAGCAACAGACACCAACGGCAACACCTCCAACTTCTCTAGCTGTCGAGTCGTCAATCCAGATACAGAGACTTGTGCGGATAGCGATGGCATCATTTTGGTTACCAATACGGCAGACGATGGCGCAGGTTCATTACGTGCCGCTATTGAATGTGCCAATGCCACTTCCGGCGCAAATCAAATTCAGTTTAATATAGAAGGAAATCGACCATACATTATTCGCGTAGGCGAGTCAACGGAACAAGCACTTCCTGCACTCACTGACAACAATACTATTATAGATGCAAGCACACAGACTGGTTTTGGCGGCAAACCTGTTGTCATATTAGAAGGCGATGCTATAGCATGGACAACACCGATCAATGCAATATGGATACGTGCCAATAATTGCGAAGTATATGGACTAGAAATACGCGACTTTCCTGACGATGGTATTGATATTTTGGATGCCAATAACGTAACGATTGGATCGACAGAAAAACCAAATGTCATCTATGACTGTGGTAGCGAACAAGATATTTTTCCAAATGCTATTCCTCGTGGCAATTGGGAAGGCTGTGGAATCGTAGTTAGAGGAAGCAGTAGAAATGCACGTATTTTCGGTAATAAAATTGGGACAAACTACGAAGAAACACAAGCACGCGGCAACGAATACTGCGGCATCAGCATCGCCGGAACAGCGCAAAACATTACCATCGGTGGTGCAGGGCAAGGCAATACCATCGCAAATAATGCAGCCGGAATTTTGTTAGCGGATGGCGCGAATAATGTCTTGATTTCTCAAAACGTATTTACTTGTAACGATACGGTCGCTATTGCTTTACGCGGCGGTGCAAATGCGAGTTTGGAAGCTCCGATCATTGAAAACTACACCAGCGATATTGTACGCGGAACAGCAACACCCGGTGCATTAATCGAAGTTTTCATCTCTAGCAGCTTACTTTGTCCAGATCGTGCTTGTCAAGGAAATATTTTACTTGGCACGACGACTGCTGACGGTAGCGGTGCATGGGAACTAACTTTGGCGACCAACACCCGCCTTTCCGATGAAACATCTGTCACTGCGACGGCTACTACCAATGGACGCACCTCAGCCTTCGCAGATTGCTTTACTAAAGCCGAAGTCAACTGCTCTGCTTTCACCGTTGCAGTTGCTTCCAAACAAGACGAAAGCTGTGATTTATCCAATGGCTCATTCAGCTTATCTGTGACCGGAGGTACAGCACCTTACACTTATGACATCGGCAACGGACCGAGTTTGAGCCCGAATTTTACTGATCTGAGTGTCGGCACTTATTCTGTGACCGTCTCAGACGCCAATGGTTGCGAAGCTACTCAAGCCTTAGCCATCAATCAAAGCCCACCTTTAAGTTTGCTGATTACCGAGCAAGAAAATGCCATTTGTGGACAAGCGACAGGACAGTTTGTTGTTCTGGCGTTCGGTTCGGTTGCGCCTTATACTTATGATATCGGAAATGGCTCAACGACCAACTTTGTCTTTGAAAATTTATCGCCGGGCGAATATGAAGTGACTGTCACTGATGCCGCAGGTTGCACAGAAACTGAACCCATCGAAATTTTAGATGAAGATGGTTTACAGCTAGAATTGGTGAATGTTCAAGATGCCAGTTGTGGCGAAAATAACGGCTCAGTCATCGCTAGCACATCTGATGGTATTGCGCCTATAGTTTTTAGACTAAACGGACAACGTTCTGATAATCCAAATTTTGACAATTTAGCTCCAGGCACTTATGAATTAGTTGCCACAGACGCGAACGGCTGTACCGCAATTCGTGACTTTGTCATCGAAGCAACACCAGAATTGAGACTAAGCGTCGTCGAAATCATCAATGCCAACTGTGACGCACAAGGTGGCGGCATCGAATTGTCTACCACAGGCGGAACAGCGCCATTTACTTTCGACTATGGCAATGGCGTGACCAACGAACCTAGTTTCAAAGATTTGAGACCAGGTACTTATTTGATTACCGCAACGGATGCCAATGGCTGTACCGATATTCAGTCGGCAAGAGTGGAAGGTTCGGGAGATTTGACGGTAGAGATCAACGACTTGGTTGACGCTAGTTGTGATTTGACAAATGGTTCATTTACAGTTGTTCCGGTCAATGGGCAAGCACCTTACTCTTTTGACATTGGAGATGGCAACACATCTAATGCAACGTTTACTGACTTAGCAGAAGGCGAATATACAGTCACCGTCAGCGATGCCCAAGGTTGCGAGACGACCCACGATATTACAATCGGCACGATTTCGCCACTCAATCTGCAAGTCGTCAATGTGCAAGCTGCCAATTGCGCGATGCAACAAGGCGGTTCGTTTACATTATTGCCTTCCGGCGGCACACTCCCCATCACTTATGATCTAGGAACAGGTAGCACGTCCAATCCTTTCTTTTTCGACTTGGCAGCAGGTGATTATGTCATCACAGCAACGGATGCTTTGGGCTGTATGTTTGAGCAAGAAGTGAGCATCCCACAGACTGGCGAATTGACTGTACGAAGTGGTGTACGCAACGCTACTTGCGGTCAAAATAATGGTCTATTTAGAGTTGCCAGCTCGACAGGTGAAGCACCTCACACATTGACCCTAAATGGGGAGACCTATACTGATGTTATCACTGGATTATCTGAAGGCATTTACACGGTTTTGGTGACAGATGCAAATGGCTGCTCGACAACTGTCAGTTTTGGCATTCTAGATGATAATGATTTAGAAGCGAGCATCAGAAACGTACAAAATGCACGCTGCGGACAGTCCAATGGACAGTTTACCGTCACAGCAGATGGTGGAGACGCACCTTATCGCTACGACATTGGTTTGGGAGAAACGACCAATGCGACTTTCAGCGATCTGAGTGGTGGATTTTATGAAGTGACCGTCACTGACTTGAATGGCTGTGCGACGGTAGAAAGCATTTTGGTAGAAGAGTCTGCCCCCGTAAGTGCAAATATTGCTAACGTAGTCAATGCCTCTTGTCAGCAAGAAAATGGTGGATTTACAGTGGAAGTGACTAGCGGAGTGGCACCTTACAGTTATAATATCGGCTTTGGCGCAACAGATGAAGCTGAATTTGTCAATTTGCCGGTCGGTACGTATGATGTGACAGTCACAGATGCAGATAACTGTGAAACAGTCGTCCGCGCCAATATTGATTCTGAAACCGTAGATTTATTTACGACCATTCAAAATATAGAAGATGCGACCTGCGGTGAAGACAATGGTAGCTTTGAAGTCGATGTCAGCAGCGGCACAGCACCTTACACTTTCAGTATCGGCAATGGCGAACAGAGCCAATCGACCTTTATAGATTTAGCAGCAGGCGGCTATACAGTCGTCGTGACGGATGCTTCCGGCTGTAGTTCTGAGCACAATTTAACCATCATTCAAGCTAGCGAAGCCATCTCCGCCGAGTTTTCAGCAATAGCAGAAGCATCTTGCGGACAAAGCAATGGTGGATTTACTGTCACAGGGAGCAACGGTAGTGCGCCTTATCGCTACGACATTGGATTTGGCGCGACGGTGCGCAATGAATTTACAGAACTGAGTGGCGGCGTGTATGAAGTGACCGTAACAGACATCATCGGTTGTACAACTGTTGAAAGTATAGAAATTGAAGAATCAGCACCTTTGGCAGCGACGATTATCAATACGACGCCGACTAGCTGTGGACTCGACAATGGAACTTTTGAGGTTAATGTCACGAGCGGAACAGCACCTTATGCTTATGACATCGGCAATGGTTTTGTCGAAAATGCAGTATTTGCAGACTTGGCGATTGGAAGTTATGAAGTAACTATCCGTGATGTCAATGGCTGCGAAACCACTCAAATCGCGAATGTACTGACCACAAGTGACGCATTAGAAACAGCCATAACTGACATACAATCAGCAACTTGTGGAGAAGATAATGGCGCATTTTCAGCAAACGTCAGCAACGGTCAAGCCCCTTATTCTTATACTTTAAATGGAGAAACATTCGACGCTCCTGATTTTGCTGATCTTCCTGCTGGAGACTACATTCTCTATATTTTTGATTCCAATGGCTGTTCTGCCGAAGAGCAAATTACTATTGATTCGGAAGGTACGGATTTAGCATTATCTATCAGCGACCAAGCAGTGGCGACCTGTGGGCAAAGCAATGGCGCATTTACTATCGATGTCAATGGCGGACAAGCTCCGTTTACTTATGATATTGGATTCGGAGAAGTGAGTACGGCTGAGTTTACCCAAATGAGTGGCGGCGTGTATGAAGTGAGCGTGACCGACAATCTAGGTTGCACGGCAGTCACGACAGTTACGGTAGAAGAGACTGACCCAATTACTTTTGAGTTCATCAATACGCAAGAGGCAACTTGTGGTGCAGACAATGCAAGTTTTGACATCGAGGTCAGTCGAGGCACAGCACCTTTTGCATACAATATTGGCAATGGCTTTGTAGAAAATCCAAACTTCCAAAATCTCCCTGCCGGAACGTATCAAGTGACCGTCCGCGATTTGAATGGCTGCGAAAACACAGAAAGCATTACTTTGGGTGCTGACGATACTGCCCTCACGGCAAATGTTACCAATATTCAAGCTGCCAATTGCGCACAAAATGATGGTCGATTTACGGTCAATGTGACGAGCGGTATCGCACCTTACACTTTCGATCTTGGGCAAGGAGAAACTAACAATAACGAATTTACTAATCTAGAAGCAGGTAATTATACACTAAGTGTTAGCGATGCGAATGGTTGCTCTACGACATTGGATATTACTATCGAAAGTGGAACAGAAGCAGTCACCGGTTCTATCGTTCAGCAGATAGATGCGACTTGTGGACGCTCAGATGGTAGCTTTAGTGTGCAGGCAACTAGCGGTGTTGCGCCCTTCTCTTATGATATTGGTTTTGGGGAAAGCAACTTGCCGCTATTTACTGATTTGAGTGAAGGTGTATACAATGTGACGATCACAGATGTCAATGGCTGTTCCGGTGAAGTGCAGGTGATTTTAGAGGAAAGCTCTCCGATCACAGCAGCAGTCAGCAATTTACAACCGACAACTTGTGGCGAAGCAAATGGCAGTTTCCAAATCAACGTCAATAGCGGTGCAGCCCCTTATACCTTCGATTACGGCGAAGGTGGCACAACCAACAACACATTTAACAACCTCAGTAGCGGCAGCTATGAAGTGACTGTCACAGATGTCAATTTCTGCTCTACGATTTTGATCGTTGAAGTGGAAGCAAGTGCGACTTTGGAGATCGGTATTGGCGATACATTCGCGAGCAGTTGTGGAGAAGAGAATGGAAGCGTTTTATTTGCGGTGACAGGAGGTGTAGAGCCATTTACTTATGAACTGAGCAATGGCGAAACAACAACTTCTGATGTCAATAATTTGGTAAGTGGCGACTATAGTGTGACTGTAACAGACAGTTTAGGATGTACCGCGACCAATCAATTTAGCATCGAAAGCTCAGGCGCGCTGACCGCAGAATTGATAGGACCTAGTGCGGCTTTCTGTGGCACAGAGAATGGCAGCTTTGCCGTCAATGTCACAAGCGGTGCAGCACCCTATCGCTACGACATCGGAGAAGGAACAACATCTGATCCCAACTTTGGTGGCTTATCTGCTGGAACGTACACCGTCACCATTACAGATGCCAATGATTGTACGACGACGCTGACCGCAGAGATCGAAACTTCTTCTGAACTTAACTTTAGCATCCGAAAAGAGGATGACTTTTGTGGAAATGGAGATGGTATGATTACTATTGTGACAACGGGTGGCACCTCTCCCTACACTTATGATATTGGAGATGGTCCGGTGAGTAGCAACGAATTTTTCAATGTCTTTCCGGGTACTTACTATGTTACTGTTACAGATGCAAATGGATGTGAAAGCGTCGCAACAATTCCCATCACCGCTACTTCTGATCTAAATGTCGCCGTCCTGAGCAGAAAACTCCCGACTTGTAACGAAAACAACGGACGCATCGTCGTTTCGGCAGGTAGCGGAGTCGCGCCTTATACGTTTGACATCGGCAATGGACCGGTCAGTTCTCAGACATTTGAGAATTTGGCGGCAGGTGATTATGTCGTTACGATCATTGATGCAGTAGCTTGCGAAGCGACCGTCGAATATACTCTGGAAAGCGAAACTGAGACACCAACGGCTACCATCACTGACATCAATCAAGTCAGTTGTGCCGGAGACGATGGCAGTTTTAGCGTCAATGCAACAGGTGGACAATCTCCTTACACCTACTCTATCGGTCAGGGCGCAGGCACTAATCCGAATTTCACCAATCTTTCAGCAGGCGACTACAATCTAGTGGTCACAGATGCCAATGGTTGTGCTTATACAGAAGTGGTCAGTATCATAGGTGCAGTACCATTGTCGGCTGCTATTATCAGCGTCGTCGATGAAAGTTGTGATAAAGGAAACGGAACATTTCAAGTCGAAGTAAGCGGCGGAACTGCACCTTATCGCTACGACATTGGCGATGGACTTCAAGCAAGCAATACATTTAGCTTTTTGGTAAGTGGTAGCTATATCGTCTCAGTAGTCGATGCGCGTGATTGTGAAACGACTCAGGTAGCTCAAGTTGGTGCGCAAAACGATCTGGAAGCACGACTGGAAAGTATCACTCAACCGACTTGCGCAGCAGATAATGGTTCATTTACAGTCGTGCCTTCGGGCGGTGAATTTCCGTTCCGCTACGACATCGGCGACGGTTTTGTGAATAGTGGACGTTTTGAAAACTTGGCGGCTGGCGAATATGACATCACCGTAGAAGATGCCAATGGCTGTCAGTACTTTTTGTATGAAAATCTAGAAGGTTCGACTGCTCCATCAGCGAGTCTCAGTGTCAAAGAAGATGCGACTTGCGGCAATAACAATGGTCGAGTTGTGATCTTGGCGTTTGGTGGTCGCGAGCCTTATACTTACAATATCGGCAATGGTGCCACCTTGGGCAATGACTTTGACAATCTGTCAAGCGGCAGCTACGATCTGACCATCACAGATGCCAATGGTTGTATCTCCAATTTAGACTTTGTGATCAATGACAATGGCGAGCTACCAACTGCTAATTTTGTTGTCGATACGTCCGGTTTGGAGATCGAATTGACGAGTACTTCGACAGGTTATGATTCTTTGCGCTGGAGTACGGGTGACGGCAGCATCTATCGGGGTAGCAGCGTTTTGCATGAGTTCAAAGAGCCAGGTAGTTATCTGATTTGCTTGGAGACAATCAATGAGTGCGGCATCGACGAAATATGTCAAAATGTGCAAGTCACCTCCACAGTTTTGACTTCTAGTCTAGGTGGATTCATTTTCACAGAAACCAATCTTCCGGTCGCTGATGTCATGATGACGACAGATGCCCGCGAAGACCCGATCATGACGGATATAGATGGTATTTATAGCTTCGAGCGACTCGTACGAGATAGCTCTTATCTGCTGACACCGAGTAAAAATACCGATCCGCTGGATGGTGTGACAACTTACGATATTTTCCTCATCAATAACCATATTCTAGCCAAAGAGCGACTCGACTCGCCCTATAAAATCATCGCTGCCGATGTCAATCAATCTGGTTCAGTGAGTACTTTTGACGTGGTACTACTGCGTAAATTATTGCTTGGTTTGATTGATGAATTTCCCGAAGGAACAAGCTCTTGGCGATTTGTGGCAGCTAATTACGAATTTGAGGATCCAGCATATCCGCTATTTGAAGATTTCCCGGAAGAAGTCGAAATACAACTCGCCACTTCTATCGACAATGCCAACTTTGTCGGTGTCAAGATGGGTGATGTTAACAACAGCATCGACGACGATGACGATAATGCCGCGACTATCGAAGGTAGAACATCATTCCGCAATCAGTTGCAAGTCAAATGGCAAGCGCAAAGTCAAGAACTCATCTTGTCCATTCCGGCAGGTATCGTCGGACTGCAAGGCGCGATTGAGATCGGTGCAGCTATTGAAACCTTTACACCTTCTAGCTTGGCAGATCTGGGTCACTTTGGATTGCAGGATTTGCGCTCCGGTTTGATTCGATTTAGCTGGAATGCGGATGAGCCATTGGCGACCGCACAGGAATTGGCAAGAATTAAATTGAAAGATTACAATTTCGATGTGGCTACTTCGGTTCGCTTGCAATCTACGGTTTTGACTGGCGAAATATATACCGCTACACAAGCGATGCCACTAGAGCTGGCGATTGTTGAGCGACCACAAATTCAGCTACTTGGTCATGCGCCGAATCCATTCCGTGAGTTTACGAATATACAGTTCGAGCTTTCCGAAGCGGCTCAAGTTCAGTTGCGTGTACTTGATGTTCAAGGACGTTTGCAGCAACAACAAAGCGCGACTTTTGACGCCGGGGAGCAGCAGTTCCGACTAGAGCGTGATGCTCTGCCTGCGGGTGTATTTTTTTATGAAATTTTGGTCAATGGTGAGCGGGTGGTGAAATCGAGTTTGGTAGCTGTTGAGTAGTTTTTGATGAACTGATGAATCGAAGAACTGATAACTCGTGAGGTGGTCAATTCTTCGATTCATCAATTTATCAGCCTTCCTTCCAACATCCGCCACTTCCCATTCAGATCTCGATGCAGCTTCACCTCTGAGAAGCCCATTTCTTCTAGAATGTCTTTCGTCGCAATCCCTTGATACTCATTGACTTCAAAGAAAAGTTGTCCGTTTTCATTCAAATGCTGTTGGGCAAATTGAGCGATGGTTCTGTAAAACAGAAGCGCGTTTTCTTCCGGTATAAATAAAGCCAAGTCCGGCTCATATCCTAGTACACGCTCCGGCATCAACCGTTTTTCCGAAGGTGGGATATAGGGCGGATTGCTGACGATGATATTAAAGGTATTGAGTTGCTGCCAGTCGTTGGTATTTAATATATCGACTTGCTTAAATTGTATGGGAAAGCGATAGCGATGAGCGTTCTCTTGTGCTATGTGCAAAGCTGATTCGCTCATGTCGCATGCTGTAATCTTTGCAGTTGGGATGAGTTTTTGAAGTCCCAAAGCGATGCAGCCACTGCCTGTGCCAATGTCTAAAATGGATAATGTAGAAGTGCCAAAAGCCTTACTTTTCTCTTTAACCAAAGCAACTAATTCTTCTGTCTCCTGACGCGGGATTAAGACATCCGGCGTCACTTTCAACTTCAGTCCGTAAAAATCAGCTTCCCCCAAAATATATTGAATCGGTTCGCCTTGCAGTAGTCGATCTTGTATCACTGATAGTTTTTGAATCGCTGATGCATCCCACTCGACAGTCAGTGGAAATACATCTTCAAAAACGATACGTGCGATGCTGTGGGCTTCTCCTTTGTCGTAGATTTGTATTAGATCTTCGATCAGTTGGTGGCGAGCTTGTGATTTTGTCATAGTATTGGAAACTCGTAGCTGCTAAACTTGGTTTGGACGACTCTACAAAATCGCCTTCATCAACCCTACAACAACCGAATAGCCGCCTGCACCAACTCCTCATGGTCCTCCGAAAGCTGCAACTGTCCATCTTGAATGACCACTCCCGACTGATACAAATCTAGCTGCCCGAGGATGTTTACTTTCAGTGCTTGCAATGACCAAATCAACGACTGCATCGCTTTTTCACCGCGTGGCGGATGGGGCGTAAAGGTGATGGGCAAGACTTTTTTGTCATATAGTTCGCCGGAAGTCGTGAGCCACTCTAGGGCATTTTTGAGAAGTGCAGGCAGGTTGTGTAAATATTCAGGGGTACTGATAAAAACGGCGTCGCTTTGTTGTACTTCATTTCGCCAATCGACTACAGCAACAGGAAAAGGCGACTCTTCTTTTGTGGCAGTAAATAGCGGTAACTGGTCAAGCGAAGTGTATACTCGAAAATCGTGCTGCGGTACAAGCCGACCAATCGTTTTCAACAACAGTTGATTGGAAGAATCAGGACGCGTAGAGCCACTGACCGCTAAAATTTTCATAAGCAGACCAATTGATGAGTTTACATCTGAACCTAAAGTCGGAGAGAAAGTTTTATCCCAAAAAATCATGCGTACTCCTCTATTGTTCTTGTTCCTCATTTTTACTCAACTGACCGCTCATGCTCAACTGCGTTTGAGCTCAGAATCCGGTCTCGTCTTCAATGGCTACAACGATGTCCGTGCTCCGAATGGTGATGGCGAGCAAGGAACGCTTTTCTCTTTCACTGACGATTTTGAAGTCGATCAACCTGTTATTTTCTTGCGATTGGAAGCTAGTTATACCTTAAATGATAAGCACTCTTTCATTTTGACGGCAGTGCCTTTAACTTTTAACTATGAGAATCCAACGATTGCAGAAATAGACTTTGAAAACACCCCTTTTCAAACAAGCGCGTCTACAGTCACAGGGTCTTATCAGTTCAATACTTATCGTTTCAGTTATCGGTACGCTTTACTGCGAAAAGAAAAAACGAGGATAGAATTGGGACTGACGGCTTTGCTGCGTGATGCCAAAATAGAACTGACCCAAAATGGCGAAAGTATCGAAAATACCGATCTAGGATTTGTGCCGCTCATTAGTTTGCTTTTCGAGCAAGAGTTCAATGATCGCTTATCCTTCATGCTAGTCGGTGATGCATTGGTCGGTCCTGTTGGGCGAGCTGAGGATGTGTTTGCTGGTTTAGAATTTGATATTGTGCCAGATCGCTTTTTTGGTCGCGTTGGTTATCGCATTATCGAAGGAGGCGCGGATGTCGATCAGGTGTACAATTTTGCTTTGTTTCATTTTGTAAATGTGGGGATTGCTTCGGAGTTTTGAGGTTCGTGAAAAGCAGGTGGTCGTAGGAAACGACGACCTGCTAAGTCTGCAAAACCCCTACATTAAATGCCTCCATCGGCGCATGATTGGCAGCTTCTATCCCCATCGAAATCACTTTCCGCGTCTCTGTCGGATCGATGATCGCATCCACCCAAAGGCGAGCGGCCGCATAATAGGCAGTGGTTTGCTCATCATAGCGATCGGTGATTTTTTTCAGTAGTTCGTCTTGCTCTTCTTGAGTCGGTTCTTGCCCTTTGGCTTTCATAGAAGAGGTCTGAATTTGGAGTAAAACTTTCGCAGCTTGCTTTCCACCCATCACGGCAATCTTTGCTGTAGGCCAAGCGACAATCAAGCGCGGATCATACGCCTTTCCACACATTGCATAGTTACCTGCGCCATAAGAGTTACCCATCACGATGGTAAACTTCGGAACGGTAGAATTAGAGACCGCATTCACCATTTTTGCACCGTCTTTGATGATGCCGCTATGCTCTGATCGCGTACCAACCATGAAACCTGTGACATCTTGCAGGAAGACAAGTGGTATCTTTTTTTGATTACAATTCATAATAAACCGCGTCGCTTTGTCTGCCGAATCGGAATAGATGACGCCCCCAAATTGCATTTCGCCTTTCGCTGATTTGACGACCTCTCTGTTGTTGACAACAATACCGACCGACCAGCCATCTATTCGTGCATAGGCACACAAAATCGTCTGTCCGTAGCCTTCTTTGTAAATCGTCAATTCAGAATCATCCACCAGACATTTCAAAACTTCCAATGTGCTGTACGGCTTAGCAGGATTTTCTGGAAAGAGGCTATAAATATCCTTGATGGAGCGTTTTGGAGCTTTTGGTTTTGATCGTTCAAATCCCGTTTTTTCGGATGCCCCAAAGTGAGAGACCAATTGGCGAATGGTTTTTAGACAAGTTTCGTCGTCAGGCATTTTGTAGTCTGTGACGCCCGAAATGTCAGACTGAGTGGTCGCACCGCCAAGCGTTTCTTTATCGACCGTTTCTCCAATGGCAGCTTTCACCAAATAAGGGCCTGCCAGAAAAATAGAACCTGTTCCTTCCACGATCAACGCCTCATCCGACATAATCGGTAAGTAAGCTCCACCTGCCACACAGCTCCCCATAATCGCTGAAATCTGTGGCACACCCATACTCGATAGCTTCGCATTGTTGCGGAACATCCGCCCGAAGTGTTCTTTATCTGGAAAGATTTCATCTTGCATCGGCAGAAATACCCCTGCACTATCGACTAGATAAATAATCGGTAGCCGATTTTCCATGGCTATTTCTTGTGCTCGTAAGTTCTTTTTGCCTGTGATTGGAAACCACGCGCCAGCTTTCACCGTCGCATCATTCGCTACGATCATACACTGCCGTCCTTCCACATACCCAATGCCACAAACCACGCCACCAGCTGGACAACCGCCATATTCTTCATACATTCCATAGCCCGCAAACGCCCCAATCTCCAAGAAATCACTTTCCTCATCTATCAATGCCTCAATCCGCTCTCGCGCCGTCAGTTTCCCCTTTTGATGCTGTTTGTCTATGCGTTTTTGACCGCCACCTAGCTCGATCTGCTGCAAGCGATATTTCATTTTGGCGACCAATAGTTTCATCTGGTCTTCGTTTTTGCTTTGTTCTATGTTTATTTCCATTCTTTCTGAGACATTAGATTTTAGACGTTAGATCGCTTGCTGCGCTCGCTTTTAGACTGACCTCAAGCATCTTACCTACTCACATAATACGTAAAAAGCTGACTTTGTTTTGACGAAATACAACCTTGTACATGAAAGAATAGTTAAAAGATGGTTTCTGATTTCTGCTCTGTACTATAATTTTGAACATCTACTTTATTGAGCTGATTCTTAGTCATTCGCTGAATTAGTCTAACGTCTAATATCTAAAGTCTCTACAAACATGGATTCACTCACACAAATAACCTTAGGCGCAGCAGTCGGCGAAGTCGTACTCGGCAGACGAGTCGGCAACAAAGCGATGATTTGGGGCGCGATAGCTGGCACGATTCCCGATTTGGATATTTTGGCGGACTTTGCGACCGATAACATTAGTGCAACGGCTTTTCATCGAGGGATTACGCACTCGATTCCGTTTGCGATCATTGCGCCTTTTGCATTGGGATGGCTGGTGCATCGGTTGTATGGTCAAGAGTGGAGCAAAAGTAAATTGGCATTTCGAGATTTGGGTGGTGTGTATTTGTTTTTGGTGGTGCTGTGTAGCATTGGGGCGGCGGTCTTGCCAATTCCGTTTGGCGATGTGCTGCCGATAGGGGCGGTGGTGAGTGCCGGGATTGTGGGTTTTGTGATGGTGAGCTGGGTGTATCGAAGGACGCGGAAGTTGGGCGCGATTGAAGGCAATCCATCTTGGAGAGCGTGGAGTTGGTTGTTCTTTTGGGGCATTTTTACCCACCCGATGTTGGATGCTTGCACGGCTTATGGGACGCAGCTATTTCAGCCGTTTTCTGACTTTCGTGTCAATTGGAACACCATTTCCGTCGTCGATCCAATCTACACTATTCCGTTTTTGATTTGTGTCATCATTGCGAGTCGGCTGACTAGACATAGTCCAAAACGCGCTTGGTTCAATCGAGTGGGCATTGCGTTAAGTAGTGCCTATTTGTTATTTACGGTCTTCAACAAAGTACGGACAGACCGTATTTTCGAG
The DNA here is from genome assembly GCA_038749535.1 of Bacteroidota bacterium. Classification (GTDB taxonomy): domain Bacteria; phylum Bacteroidota; class Bacteroidia; order Chitinophagales; family Saprospiraceae; genus JAAUTG01. The sequence continues at coordinate 7,417 of JBCDHX010000073.1, read as the reverse complement.
CGATCTTTCGTCGAGCAAAATATTGATTATCAACGCTATACGAGTTCACCGACCATTTTCAATAACATTCTATGGCAAGCTGTCGCGGAGACTGACACCGCTTATTTTGAAGGACGCTATTCGCTATTTGATACTCAAAAACGCGTCCGACATTTTGGTCACTTACCCAAAAATCATGAACTGCTCGCCCCTTATCAAAATCAGCGCGTCGTCGAAATCCTCAAATGGTTTTCGGATGATTACTATAACGTCTCAATGCGCGGTGACACCTTACAATTCAATAACTTGAAATACGGCACGATTTCTTATGATTTGGAAGAGGACGAAGAGCCAAAATACATTTTCTCTTTTCGCTTCAAAGATGAAAATGGGCAGTTGGTGCAGTTGCCGAGTGAGTTTGAGCGCGATCCAGATGCGTTTGGGAAATTGTGGGAAAGGTTGAAGGGGGTGGAGTAGCTTTATTAATTTTCAGAATAAGAGTATGTCTAAAATTAGATTTAACTGATTATCAATAGTTTGCGGCTCTAGGGAAGAAAAAATTAGTGAGTTTAGCGAGCTAAATGAACTCGTTTTTTCAAAGCTAGGTTCGTAAGATATTGGTTATCAGAACGATAAAAATTTAGACATACTCTTAGTCCAAGCATTATAGCTGTCCTTTTGATAGAGGTTTTATTATATTTATGCTTTACTAACTTCAAACCTGTACTCGTGAAACTTCAAATACTACTATTTTTTCTTTTTTCCCATTCAGTCATCATACATAGTCAAGCAGACACTACTTGTTTCTATTCACTGACTTTTAATAACGAAAGTGTGAATGATGGGGTTTACGGATCAAGGAGTGTTATCGCTACATTTGGGGGAGTAATGGTAAATAGCACTGGTACTGTTACTTTTCAAGCCTTGGATTCCATTATTTTGAAACCTGGGTTCAGTGTCAGTAACGGTGCGTTATTTAGTGCAATTGTAGGAACTAGTTGTGAGTTAGACTCTAATTTTGTCTGTGATCCGTCTAATGATCTAGCCTGTGTTCAGCGAGGAGAGCTAACGATTAATAATGAAACAGGTGACATCAGTATTTTCTATAATAAGTTTAGCGGGGGCGGTTCCAACTTTGGAATAGGTTACTATGCTTCGACCGACCCCAACATTAGTACATCTGATACTTTTCTAGGAGGTCAAGATGTCATTAATACTTGTGCGAATGTACCACCTTTTCACACTAACTACTCTAATCTAGGAATAGTAGGTGACTCCTTTTATGTTGGAATGATAGTCGATTATAGAAATGATATTCCTGAAACTAATGAGGGAAATAATAATGATTGTTTCTGGGACACTCCTAAAATTATTCCACCAAATGCGCTAGATTGTGAAAGAGAATGTCCGCCAACAGCTAGCGATCCAGATATATTTTGTGCGGATAGAGGTCAATTATTCATAGATAATAATACAGGTAAATTGACTATCTCTTCAACAATTGTAAGAGGTTCAGGAAACTTTGAAATTGGTTATTATGCTTCACCGAATTTTTTAATTACGACTAATGATATACTGATTGGAAGCCAATTCATAAGTAGTTCAGGGTGCTCGCCTGTCTCAGATTTCACTACCAATTACATTGATTTAGGAATTAGTGGAGATTCTTTTTACGTAGGAATAATAGTTGACTATAGAAATGATATAGAGGAATGTAATGAATCCAATAACTCCTGCTTTTGGGATGATCCTAAAATCAGACCTCCAAGCAGTATTCAATTCATTGAACATAGAGACTCTGACAATAGAAATTTGTCATCTTTTAGATTTTCAGTTAGCCCAAATCCCACAAACGACCTCCTCAACTACAGCCTAGAAAACGCCACTATCCAACAAGTCGAACTCTACGATTTACAAGGACGACTGCTACTGCAAGATAAACGCGCCAGTGGTCAGTTGTCGCTCCAATCTCTACCGAAAGGGATGTATATTTTGGTGTTGCAGACGAGTGAAGGACAGCAACGCGAAGTCGTCGTCAAGAAGTAAGCGCAAAGGCTATCACATAGAAAAGGAGCGCAATCATCTACAAATTGCGCTCCTTTTTAATTTACCTTTTCTATCCCACATCAAACATCAAAAGTCAATTCTACTTCCTTAGTCGTAGGATGCGCCTGACAAGTCAATACAAAGCCTTCTGCTACTTCGTCATCGTCTATGGCGTAATAGACATCCATTTTGACTTTGCCTTTTGTCACTTTAGCTAGACAAGTCGAGCATGCACCTGAAGTACAAGAATATGGCGGATCGTAGCCTTCTTTGACCAGTACATCCAAAATGGTTTTGTCCTCCGGTACGGCAACTTGCACCGTTTCGCCATTCAGGTGAGCCGTGACGACTGCGCCACTAGCTCCGGTGACCTCAGCACTGCCTTCTTCTTCCGGTGCAGTGAAATATTCCACATAGATATTGTTGCTATCTACATTTGAGGCGTTTTCTAACGTTCTTTTGGTCGATTCGATCATCGCACCCGGTCCACAGATGTAATAAACTGCCGTCTGATGTCGCTTCTCATTCTTGGCTAAAAACTCTTTGATACCGCTGGCATCTATGCGTCCTACCTTACCCGTCCAAGTGATTTTCCCTTTAGAAAACAGACCGGACAAGCCTTTGGATTTAGCTCGATTGGGTTGGCTGAGGATGTGCTCGATGGTGAGTTGTCCTTTATACTTTTGCGCCAACTGTTTCAATGATTCATCAAAGATGATGCTGTCCTCATTTCGATTGCCGTAGAGTAAGAAAACATGGCTTTTCGGCTCTTCTTCCAATATCGTTTTGATCATAGACATCAAAGGCGTGATGCCACTTCCTGCACCGAATAAGTAATACGATTTTCCAGTTGCTGCATCGGGTTTGACCAAAAAGCGTCCGTCCGGTGGCATGACTTCTATGGTATCGCCTACTTTGAGTTGGCGATTGAGATAAGTAGATACCAAACCGTTTTGTACCTCTTTGACAGTGACTGCCAATGTCTCTTCAATGGGACTGCTGCACATCGAATACGAGCGTCGCGCTTCTTGTCCGTTGACGTCTAGTTTTAGCGTCAAATACTGTCCAGCTTTATACTGAAAATTCGATTGTAGATCTTGAGGAACATCAAAAGCTACGGTGACCGCTTTGTCTGTTTCAGGAGTGATGGATTGAACAGTAAGTGAATAAAATTGATGATTGCTCATGCAAGAGTTTCTAGATAAAGAATGAAGAAAAAATAACGTGAATCAATTGAAAACTGGACAAGTAACGAATAAGCATAGATCAGGTTCATCACAGCAGTAGGATAATCTGATAAGTATTGCTACATTGATGTCAAACATCAAAATTCAGACGAAATGCACAGGAAATATCACTTTTTCTTCTTCTTTTTAGTAGCTACAACTTTGCTTCATGCGCAGGCGACCAAAAAAGTGGTCATCGATGCGGATACCGGCAACGAAGTCGACGATCTCTATGCCGTAGTACGCGCTTTGATCGAACCTAGTTTTGAAGTCATCGCGTTAAATGCGACGCAGTGGCAAGCGAGTCATTGGGCAGTCGAAAAAAGTATGGAAGAAAGCTATCGACTCAATCAGGTGCTGCTCGGAGAACTTGGCATGAGTGGAAAAGTAAAGAGCCATCGAGGTGCGGAAGATCGCTTGTTTGATTGGGGATATATCGCACAGCATTCAGCAGCGGCGTATTATTTGATTCAAGAAGCCAAACAGCATTCAGCGGAAGATAAGCTGACTGTCATCGCACTAGGCGCACTCACCAATGTAGCATCTGCTATTTTGATCGCGCCTGACATTCAAGGTAAGATCGACTTGTATTGGCTGGGGACGACCTATGATTTTGAGAATAATATTTTGCGCAAACGCGACTTCAATTGCATGATGGACCCACAGGCATTAGCAGAAGTCTTAGATTCTAAAGTGGAATGCCACATCATTCCGGTCAGCGTCGCTAATCAGATGACATTCGACTATGAGGAAACAATAGAAAAGATGCCTTCTGATCAGACACTCAATCGCTTTTTGCTCGAACGCTGGTACCATCATCTAGACGGCGGACGCAAAGAGCGGGTCATCTGGGATCTGGCGATCATTGAGGCGATCATTCATCCTGAGTGGGCGACACAGCAGCAAATTCGGACGTCTCCTGAGAATGGCAACCGCGATGTTTGGTATTATTCAGATATTGATGAAGATGCCATGCGAGATGACTTTTTTGAAATGCTTCGGGCGCATTTAGAAAAGTAAGTTTCCTTCGGTTTTACCGTTCCAAAATGGCTTCGGCTACTAATCGTCCTGTATGCATCGCCGCATTTAGTGAGCTATTGAGGAGATGATCGCCGCAGATGTATAATCCTGTTTTGGGATTGATCTCTTGTCTTGATAGATCGTGACGGACGTGACTGGCTTCCGGCAAAGCGTAGTCGATGTGATAGGTTTTTAGATACTGCCAATCGTTGACTTGATCGCCCCACCATTTTTGTAGTTCTCGCTGTACTTGTTGGGCTCGTTTTTCGTCGCTGAACTCATCTTTTCCGATTGTCGAGACAGAAATCAAGTGCTTACCTTCCGGTGCAAAATGAGAAGATAGTTGAGTCAATACACAGCAATTGTTGACCAACTGATTTTTCTCCGCTATGAGACTCAAAATGGCTTTGTCGTCCGGTGCGTTGGGTGCGCTGAAGTAGACGTTGGTAGTTGACTCAGCGGTTGTTTTTGCTGGCAAATCAAAATATTGCTGCACAATGGGTGCTTGTGTCGCGATGATGATATTTTCAGCTTCGAGCACTTCTCCATTCTTTAATTGTGCCTTCTGACCATCAATATGGACCACCTCTGCATCAACTCGGATGGCTGTCTGCGGTAGCCGACTTGCGAGCTGTTTGGGAATGGCTTCAATACCGCTTTCAGGAATAGCCGTATCTCCTGTAGAAAACATTTTAAACACAAAATCAAACATCCGTCGAGAAGTCGTCAGCTCCTTTTCTAAGAAAATACCACCTAGAAAAGGACGAAAAAACTGCTCGATCATCTCCTCCGAAAAACCATAGTCGCGTAATATTTGCAGGGTAGTAATTTCTTCACGCTGAAAGATGTCTTCGATACTCGTCTGTTGCAGTCGTGTCCGTAGCGAGAGCACGTTGAACTTATCTCCCCAATTGCCAACACTATTGAATAGGGTCGCAAAAGTGCTGCCCACCCATCGTAGCGGATCGCCTAGTTGCCGAATTTTTCCATCGGCGCAAAAGATGCGTGCCCCTGGCAAGAAAGACTTGAGTTGAAGGCTATCGTAGTCCAATAATTGCCGTGCTTCTGGATAAGCAGTCAGCAAAACTTGGAAACCATGATCTAGTGTAAATCCGTCTACTTGATCTGTTTTTACGCGCCCTCCTACTCTATCGGTCGCTTCCAAAATAAGTACCTCTTGCCCAGCTTTGTGTAGATAATTGGCAGCACTCAATCCAGCAATTCCACCACCAATAATTATGTTTTTTGTCATAAATGCAAATTTGGAGTAATGAGTCTGAGTTCAACAAAAAATTTATCCCGACAAATTCGGGATTGAGAAATAGCTGAAAGGCTACTATTTACAATACGTTTCCATTTCACCTATTTCTCAACAATGTAAATTTATCTATTCCACGTTACTAAGGAAAATGAATCACGATTGTTTAGCCTGTGCTTTCTTTCACTATTTATAAGAATAGTATATATTTGCACTACTATTTGAATTTGGTCTAAATAAACTATCAATGGCGCATAAAGTATCCAACTTAGCTTTAAATGACGACGGTGTAGGTACATTGGCTTTTTCACTACCGGTAGTACAAAGTAAAAAGTTTAAAAAGAAGTGCTGTAAGAAATTCAAGAAAGGCAAACGATGTGGCAGATGCCCGGCGAATGCTAAGAAGAAATAGCTATGCTATTGGTATTAGTTACGTAAAATGATGCGAACTTTGTTAAGTTTGTTTTTGAAATCGAATACGCCTAACGTATCATCAAAATCAACTACAACTCATGTCCAAAGTACTCATCATAGGAGCAGGTGGCGTCGGTCGAGTCGTCACCTTTAAGTGTGCCCAACAACCTGATATTTTTTCCCATATTTTACTCGCGAGTCGCACCAAATCAAAGTGTGACCAAATCGCGGCCGATGCCAAAGCTGCTACCGGGCATCAGCACATCAACACCGCAGCCATAGATGCAGAAGATGTGCCTGCCTTAACGAAACTCATTCAATCTTTCAAGCCGAAAATCGTCATTCATGTTGCTCTCCCTTATCAAGATCTGACGATCATGGATGCTTGCTTGGCGACAGGCGTACACTATCTGGATACCGCCAATTACGAACCCAAAGACGAAGCCAAATTTGAATATAGCTGGCAGTGGGCGTATCAAGATCGCTTCAAAGATGCCAATTTATTAGCTGTTCTGGGTTGCGGCTTCGATCCCGGCGTGACCAGCATTTTCACGGCGTATGCTGCCAAACATCACTTTGATGAAATCCATTATCTAGACATCGTCGATTGCAATGCAGGCGATCATGGCAAGGCATTTGCCACCAATTTCAATCCCGAAATCAACATCCGTGAAATCACTCAAAAAGGTCGTTATTACGAAAACGACGAATGGATAGAAACAGAACCCCACGAGATCGGGAAGGTGCTCACTTATCCCGACATCGGGCAGCGCAAATCTTATCTGATCTATCATGAAGAGTTGGAATCACTGGTCAAAAACTATCCGACGATCAAGCGTGCTCGTTTTTGGATGACTTTTGGGGATGAATATTTAACGCATCTACGAGTCATTCAAAACATTGGGATGGCAGGTATCGAACCTATCAAGTTTCAAGGACAAGACATCATTCCACTGGAATTCCTGAAAGCCGTCCTCCCCGACCCTGGCGAGCTAGGCACTAACTATACCGGACAGACTTCTATCGGCTGTCGCATCAAAGGCATCAAAGATGGGAAGGAGAAAACGTATTATATCTGGAACAATTGTAGTCACGAAAAAGCATACCAAGAGACTGGCACACAAGGTGTTTCGTATACGACGGGTGTCCCGGCGATGTTGGGTGCAAAGATGGTACTGACCGGAAAATGGAGCGGCACTGGCGTCAAAAATGTTGAAGAATTTGATCCCGATCCGTTCTTAGCAGAATTGGGGGAAAGAGGACTGGAGTGGCATGAGCAAGTGGGAGTGGATTTGGAGTTTGAGTATTAGAGCATGTTGGGAAATTTAATTTTTTAAATTTTTATACAGACCGAATTAATAGACTTGTTACGCCGTAGCTGATTATGGCGAAGAGGAGCAAATTTTATTCTGAATAAGGCAAATTTTTTCGGCATAGCCGCGCTACGGCTAAAAAATTTAACGCAAGACAGGAT
>JBCDHX010000072.1:0-28928 GCA_038749535.1 Bacteroidota bacterium | reverse complement strand
TTTCAGTACATTCCCTTTAAAAGCAGCATCGTAACTACGCCGTTTTTGCTTTCCATTTCCCTGAATATGGTTCTGCTTTTTCTCTTTCATAGTAACACAAATTTAAGATAGTTTTGTGTCCTGTTTTTCTAACACATCTCAGAGTGAGGAAATCAAAACTGAAAAACAACGTCAAAAAGGACAGCAAAATAAAAAGTGGAATGTTGACTTAGTAGTCTTTCAATTTAATACTGTCGGGTATAATTTTTTCAATTTGATACGAGCATCCTTGTTAGTGAATTGCCAATCAACACCCTTTTGAGCTTGATTTCGATTTTTACTCCAAGCTTGAACTTGCTGTGTCAAATCCGATTTATTGTCAAATCGTCCTTGAAGAGCTTGCCGAGATAATACACTCAACTCACATTCTGCAATATTGAGCCATGACCCATGCTTGGGCGTATAAACAATCTCAAGCCGCTTCATAATCGCTCTAGCTCTTTGAGGCTTAAACACTTTGTACAAATTGTGAATCTTGTGAGAAGATAAATTATCCATCACCAAAGTGACTATATCTGCCTGAGCATACATTACCTCAACTATAAAAGCCACAATTAATACCCAAGTTACACCACTATGATTATCTCTGACCAAGACTTCTCGGCGATTGCCCAAAGGCTCTGTAATCATTACTAATTCTGCTGCCCCTTCTCTTTTATATTCATAATCCTCATGTTTGATACCTTGTTTATCTATGTAGGAAGCACGCACCTCACTGACTAACTGTTTGGGCGATTCATCCATGCAGACTACCGGTTTAGCAGGATCATAGGGGCGTTCGTACACCTCTAAAACATCTTCCATCGCACATACAAAAGCAGCATCTGCCGTAGGGATTACCCATTCGGCTACTCGCCACGGTTTGATTTGGTTTTTTTTAGTAGCTGCCTGACACTTTCTTTACTGATCGAATCTACATAATTTAAAGCAACCATCTCATTAGCTAGTAGCTCAAGCGTCCAACTACTATAACCTGCCTTTGGCTCGCTACATCGAAGCGCAATTAGTTTTGATTCTACTGTTCCATCAAATTTCTTTTTATCCAAGTTCAAACGTGGCTTGCCTTTCAAAGCTACATCCATACCTTCTAATACATATCGTTGTCGAAGTCGTTCTACGGTGCGAACATTGACACCGTAGGCTTGAACGATTTGTTTGTCTTTCCACTTCTTTTCTCCACCTCGATCTGCTGCCAGTAATATTTGACTACGCTTAACCGCTTGGCTCGTCGCCTTACGCTTTCTGACTATTTTGCTTAATTCTTCTCGTTCAGCATTGGTTAAGTCCACATGATATATCTTTGCCATTATCTTGTATTTTTTGTTCAGCAAAGCTACTCCATTTAACCGACTTTATTTCCTTGTTTGACTACTTAGCGGGTGACTTAAAAAGCACATTAAGTCACCCGCTGAACATTGCTCCTTACTTCAACATCGACACATTTGTGACACATCTATCTTTACGATTCAACGGGTGACAGGAGTGCCTCTAAACAAGCCTTCAAATCTGCCCGCCAATGTGGAATGTCTACTCCAAATACCTCTTTGATCTTCGATTTATCCAATACACTAAAAGTCGGTCGAGCGGCAGGTGTCGGATAGGCTTTGCTCAAGATTGGTAAGACATTGACGTCGATCTTTTTTAACTCAAAAATAGCTGATGCAAAGTCGTACCAGCTGCAAACACCTTCATTGCTGTAATGAAAAACACCGCGTTGCATCGTCGATTTTTCGATTGATAACTGACTGATAACGTGCAAGATAGCATCTGCCAATGATCGTGCATAAGTCGGCGTCCCGATTTGGTCGAAGACAATTCCCAACTGATCTCTTTCCTTACCCAATCGGATCATCGTCTTCACAAAATTGTGTCCAAAGGAAGAATAAACCCAAGACGTGCGCAGTACAATAGATCGTTCGTTATGCTGCAAGGCTTCTAGATCGCCAGCTAATTTGGTGCGGGCGTAGACGCTCTTGGGGTCAGTAGGATCATCTTCTCGGAGTGGTCGATTGATGGCGTTGTCGTAGACGTAGTCGGTGGAAATATGAAGGAGTTGTGCGTCGTGTTGCTGGCAAGCTTTTGCGAGATGAACGACACCTTGAACATTGATGGCTTCTGCACGATCTGGTTCTGATTCTGCTTTATCGACGGCAGTATAGGCGGCACAATTGATGCAGTAATCTACTTTATTTTTGGCAAAATAAGTGCGGACGGCTTGCTCGTCCGTGATGTCTAATTGGGTATGATCGGTGAATTGGAACTGCCAATCAGAATGGTTTCTGGCTAAGAATTGGAGTTCGCTGCCGACTTGTCCGTTAGCGCCGGTGACTAAGATGTTTGTCATGGTTTCTTTTTCTATCTCTAAACCTACCAAACAAGTTTGGTGATTACAATTTTTCGAAGCACCCAATATCGGGACTTTGATCTCTCCTTTTTCCTTCTAGATCCACTGGAACATTATCCAAAAAGACTCCAGCATCTATCGCAACCGACAAACTATCGAGCGTGTAGTCATCTTCATTAACATCCATAAAAAGTGGGGTATCACGAGTGATGTCTTGTGGACAGTTGAGGCAATTTTCGTAAAAATCAGGATTCTCTTCTAGAAAATCTTCATCTACTTTGACAATACAATTTTCAAAAGTATAATCGAACCCATCCTTACCATTTTCGATCACATCGACGAAGATAACTTCATTGTTTTTGGAACCAGAAAAGATGGAATTGCGGAAACGAGCATTCAAGCGATACGCACCACCCAACTCACAACCCAAACTTGCGGGAACATAGCAAATAAAATTGCTCAACGCCAATGCACTCGCATCTACACCATAGCTAGCTACGGTGCAGTGATTGAGTTCATAATCGCCGCCATGGATGACTTGAAAAGAGTTGCCACCGTTGTTGTAAATCAGGCAATTGTCCATCGTGATTGTGGCATGCTCTCCGATGATGGAAGAAGTACCTGTATTGTAGAACTGGCTTTGCTCGGCAACGAATGTAGCAGCGGAGTCGACATATATACTCCACGAACTATTCCGAATTGTCGCATAAGACATCCGATTGCCACGACTGCCAGAGGCGAAAAAAATCCCGCGCCATTGATTGGCTTCTTCCTCAAAGGCTTCTTCCAAGCGATCACCTTCTATGATGACCGGATTTTCGGCTGTACCCTGAACGTCAAGGCGTCCATTTTCTAAAATCCACAATCGTCCATCGTTATAGACGCCCAGCTCTTCATTGCGTACTAGTCCACCATGAATATAAATACGCGTCCCTGCCGGAATCGTCAGCGTGCCATTGTCCACAAATAACCAACCGTAAATGACATAAGGCTTCGGGTCATCCCAAATGGCATCACCATTTAATAAATTGAGTGTCCCTTTTCCAAATCGGCTGGGCACATAATTCGCATTTTGTCCCCAAGCTTCTAGCAACACTCGCTGCTCACGGTCATCCGTCTCGAATCGGATCTGACTTTCTATCACAAAAGGACTAGCCGAGACATCCTCATCTGGATCGATTTCTACTTCACAAAAGATATAAATACTATCATTGGCAGGAATTTCTACATCTTCCACTCGATTGCCCGGAATACCATCCACATTCATCCGAAACTTCTGGCTAAAATCGCCTTCTATTTCAATATTGGAAATGCGAATGCGCTCATCTTGTCGATTATAGACTTTCAAAATACGCGTCGCTGACCCTAACTGCGTAAAAACGGTATCAAAGCGTAAGGTGTCTGTCGAAAAAGCGAGTTCAAAACCAGTTTCTTTGACGATCTCGTCTTCGGGCATGCAGCCGGTGAGGGAGAAGGTAAGGTAGGTGGCGAGAAAGAAATAAAAGATCAAATTAATATTGTTCATAGAACTACTGTCTTTTAGAATAGACTTCTGGGTTAGTTTTACATTTGATCCCGATAGCTATCGGGACGGCGGTTTAATATTTTACATTTTTTGCGTTTCTAATTAATGTAAAATGTAGAATTCAAAATGACAAATGTAAAAGTGGGCGCTCCGAACTTAGTTTTTGTGGTTAATTGTTCATTGCTCACTGTTCATTGTCAATTGAATATCATACTCCATTCGCTTCGCCGTCTGCTGCGCTGCTCTTTTATCAAATAAACGTGACACTAAGTAAAACGACATATTGATGCCAGCAGAGATACCACCGGCGGTAATTATTTTTCCTTCATCCACGAATTTGACGTTACGCTGTACTTCTATTGAAGGATACTGATCTTCCAATTCGCTGTAATGCGCCCAATGCGTTGTCGCATTTTTCTGGTCGAGCAACCCCAATTTAGCTAGTAGAAATGCACCTGTACACACGGAAGCCAAGATGTCCACTTTTTGAGACTGACTTTGAATCCAATCTAGCGTTTTCTGCTTTTTGACTTCCAGTACGCGCGCGCCATGACCGCCAGGAATGATGAGTACATCTAACTCAGGATGATCGTTGAATGTATAATCTGTAGCTATTTGCAGTCCATTTCTGGCTTTGATCATTTCAGTCGTCTCCCCTATCGTATGAACTTGAAATAGTTTTTCTCCAACCTCATTTTCGGCTAAGGAAAAGACTTCATAAGGTCCAGCAAAATCGAGGACTTCGACTTCGGGGAAGATGAAAATGCCTAATTGTAGTGGTGGCATAGTGTTTTATTTCTGAATAGGCTAATTTTTGAAGTATAGTCATACTCGAATACATCAATCGGACTATAATTATATCAGCAAAGCTGCAATATTTTTTGCTAAACACATAGGGACATAAAACACATAGAGATAGGTGTTTGCTAAAGCGAAAAGGTAGACATTGTATTTATAGCAATGGCGCATGAGTACTCATGCGCCATTGTTTTGAGGGTTTCGCCTTGTAGCGAAGCCCTCACCTCAGTGTTTTCTATTTATTAGAAAGGCTTACCAATCCTTTATATCCAACGCACCAAACTAAAATCCTGACGATGTGCCAAATGCTCATGCTTTGGATACATTCGAAAACCGTATTCATAAACGCCTGAGATATTGACCGGGAAGTGAACACGATACGTCGCGCGATCTCCCTCACTAGACACCAAATCAAAAGCTTTCAGTGTCCGTAATTCCAAACCTTGCTCGCTCACGCGCTCGAAGAACAACACTTCTACACCGATCTCTTTCGCTGCGATACCATTCAAATTTAAAGTGATAGTCGAATCGAAGTTTTCGCCTAATGTGATTGCCTTATTCTCTGTATCAATGACTTCAACATTCACGATGTCGATACCGTGCCAGTGCTCTTGGACACTATTTTTCCATTCGGTCAAATCCTGAGCTGCTTCATATTGGCTGACATTCATGCGCTTGCCGGTTTTCTGCAACTTGGTGTAGTAGCGATCCAGATAATCATCCATCATGCGCTTCATCGTAAACTGAGGCGCGACTTTCGTCATGATGTTACGAACGTAGCTCAACCAACGCGTTGAAATGCCACGCTCATCGCGATCAAAATAAGTCGGTACGATGTCTGTTTCTAAAATATTATAGATCGTCTCTGCATCTAGGTCGTTTTGCAAGTTTTGGTCGTTATAAGTACGCTCCAAAGGCAATGCCCAACCTGAATCTTCACGGTAGCCTTCTGCCCACCAGCCGTCGAGTACACTAAAGTTGGTGACACCGTTCATCGCGGCTTTCATACCGCTGGTACCAGATGCCTCTTTCGGACGTGTCGGTGTATTCAACCAAACATCTACACCTTGAACAAGTAACTTGGCAGACTCCATGTTGTAGTTTTCCAGAAAAATCACTTTTCCTAAAAACTCCGGTCGCTTAGAAATCTGTACAATCTCGCGTATCAAAGCTTGCCCACCTTGATCGGCAGGGTGTGCCTTACCGGAAAAAATAAACATAGCCGGACGCTCAGGATCGTTCACGATTTCGGCTAGTCGCTCCAAATTCGTGAACAGCAAATGTGCTCTTTTGTAAGTCGCGAATCGACGCGCGAATCCAAAGATCAGCGCATTTTCATTGATATTATTTAGGATTTCAAAGATGTGTCGCGGACTGTCGCCACGCTTCATCATATCCCGCTGTACATTATCTTTTACGTGATCTATTAGCTTCTGTTTCAGCGTATTACGTACTTCTACTACTTTCTCATCGGATAGCTTATCGATCGGCTCCCAGGCAGCAGCATCCGATTGAGTTGCTAAGAATTTCTCGTTCTTCTCTTTAGACAAAACTTCATGCCACTCATTGGCAATCCATGTCGGGTAGTGTACACTATTTGTTACATAACCGACATGTACTTCTTCCCAGTTGTAACCAGGATATAGCGTGCTGAACATCTTTTGAGAAACAGTACCGTGCAGCTCACTTACACCATTCATCTCTTGTGACAAACGCGCTGCTAGATAACTCATGGAGAACAATTCGCCACCATCATGTGGATTGATGCGCCCTAGAGCGATGAACTCTTCCCAAGAAATATTCATGTCGTGTACGTACTCCCAAAGGTAGCTGCGTAGCAAATCTTCGGAGAAATAATCGTGTCCGGCAGGAACAGGCGTGTGCGTCGTAAACAATGCAGAAGAACGAACGACTGTTTTGGCTTCGTCCAAACTCATACCTTCATCGTTCATCAGCATTCGTAGTCGCTCTAGACCTTGGAAAGCAGCATGTCCTTCATTCAGGTGATAGACATCAAAATCTTCGCCTGCCGCTTGTAGCGCACACATTCCACCGATACCCAAGAGAATTTCTTGCTTCAATCGGTGTTCATTATCGCCACCATAGAGTTGGTTGGTCAAAGAGCGGTCTTCCCAGCTGTTTTCGTCCGTATCAGTATCTAGCAAATAGATTTTGATGCGTCCGACGAGTAGCTGCCATACTTTGGCGTAGATGCGTCTGCCAGGATATTGGATGCTGATTTTAACCCATTCATTGTTCTCGTCACGTAGTGGGACAAGCGGCAATTTGGTGAATTTCTGCGCCGGATAGTGATTCAACTGGTCTCCGTTCATGCTCAATCCTTGCTGAAAATAGCCGTAGCGATACAGCAGACCGACACCAGTCATATTGACATTCATGTCACTGGCTTCTTTCATAAAGTCACCTGCCAATACGCCCAGTCCACCGGAATACAAGCGCACAGAAATGTGCAAGCCATACTCCATACAGAAGTAAGCTATTTTTGGCGTGTCTTCCTTTGGTTTGGCTGCCAAGTACGCATTGAAACGCTTATCCAACGCTTTCAATCGCTTCATGAAATCTTTATCTTCGACGAGTGCTTGTGCTTTCTCATAGCTAATGCTGTCCAACAATGCCAATGGATTGTAGCGAATCGCATCCGACTCCCACACTTCTGCTCCGGCGACATCCTTGAATAGTTCTATACCATCTTTCTGCCACGACCACCAAAGGTTGTTGGCGATGGCACGTAGTGGTGCTAATTCTTTTGGTAGTGCTGCTTTCACATACACACGCTTCAATTTTAGCTGTTGATCTTGCAATTGTTCTACCATCATGCTAGGTTTGTTTTTGTAGATGTTAGACTATATGACGTACTGCCTAACGGTTGTGTTCGATATAAAAAGACTGAAATACGCTACAGCGATTTCAATAAAATACTAGACCGTTCATCTAGTATTTCGGGGTTTAAAATTGATCATTTTACTGATCGTATTGTTCTGAAAATCGCGTGAAAGTACATATTTTTTGGCGGACACGCTTGCTTGGAGGACTTCGCTCACGTACCGCAATCGTTTGTTATGGCTGAATGTTGGCAAAATTTTTCTACTCCTCCCTTCATTCCTTATCGACACAAGAACAGAGACGATAGGGCAGCTACATGTAATACAGCTGTATCCTCCCAATTATATAGGTATTATTGAGCATTACGCTACGATTGGTCATCTCCGATAGTAAGTCGTAATAACGATTGTCTTGTACTGAAATTGCGCCAAATGCTAATCCATTACTAATGCGTGAGCTTTGACACTGATTGGTATGGTGTATTAATTGTTAGGAACAGTTGTTATACGGCTATCTTGAGTTCTTTTTCCAGTCTTTGGTCAACTTATTTGGTTCAATTCCTTTCACATCACTGTATATCATCGCCTCTTAATATTCTGTATCTTTTTCTAGCTTCTACCGCAAAAGTACTACCCGAAAAGTCGATAAATAAGGTCTCGTAAAGCGATTTGGCTTTCTCTAGATCGCTCAAGTGTGTCTCGTAGAGTTCCGCCAATTCAAACAAAGCATTATCTGCTCTGATTTCTTCTGTATGTTTTTCGATGATGGTTTCGTAAACTGTTTTTGCCGCCTCGTAATTATTTTGTTTTTTATAAATCTGCGCTTTGAGATATAGTAAGTCATCTTGCAATCCATGCTCCGGGAAACGCAAACTTATCAAGTCCATTCTTTCAAAAGCTTCCTCAAATTTGTTCTGAAAAACCAATAACTCTGCATCTGCATACAGCTCCAGCGGTACTGCCGTCGTGTCCAATCCCAAGTTGTCCATAATAAAGACCGACATATCAATAGCATCATTAGAAATCAACCGCGATGTGGAGGCTTTCAAAACATCAAATTGTGCCTGCGCCCATTCAAACTCTTTGGCGTAGTAAGACAATTTGGCATTGCGGTAGCGCGCTTTGTGTCCGGTCACATCTTCTTTAAATTCCTTGTCCACTTGCGAGTACAATAGCGTCGCTTCCCATATTTCACCTTGCATGAGGTAGAAGTCCGCTAGTCTGATTTTGCCATTTGCTAGAGTATAGCGATTGATATTTGGGTATTCGATTAGTTCTGCTAGTAGCTGAATGGCTTTATCAATATCGTTTAAATAAAACGCCTCAAACTCTGCCAACTCCAATATGATATTCGCGCTGCGTTTGTTACGCCCAAATTCATTTAAAAATGTCTCATACTCTTGCTCCAGTGCTTTCAGCTCTTCTGTGGAATAGCTAAAGCCCTCCACTAGCTGGTTGCGCTTTGCCGTCAGGGATTTTTGTTTGGCATCTAGATAAAAACTAGAGACCGGTCCTTTCTTTTCAATGATATACTCATAGGCATCTATGGCAGCATCATAATCGCCTGCCTGAAAAGCAATTTCGCCCAAATTGTAGACGCGGCTGCCATTTTCATTGAGTCGGCGATCTAGTGCGCGCACTTGGCGCAGTGCTTTTTTATAATCTTCTTCTTGAATGAACATCCACGATAGCAATTCTACATATTCTGTGGCGTTGGGTTGCGACTGGATGCGTGCGTAAAGTTCTTGTTTGGCGATGTCGTAGCGGCTAGCTGGCAAGTAACGTTGTAGCAGGGTTTTGATGGTTTGCATTCTTGCCGGATTGGCGGCTAGACTATTGAGGTATTCCTGTACCATCAGCGCAGTTTCTCCTTTTCTGCGATAGAGCTCGGCGAGGTTGTAGGAGAAGGCGTTTTTGTTGTTCAGCAACTTTCCCCCTTTATTGTAGACGGATATGGCTTCGTCGTATTTGGATAGACTCAGAAAGGCATTGGCGAGCTGTGTTACGAAGAACTTATCTGCTGGCAGCTTTTTGATGGCTTTATCATACTGCTCTTGTGCTTCTTTACTTTTGAGTTGGAGTTCTAGCAAATTGCCATACGACACATACATTTTTAGGTCATCAGGATATTTGCGCATCTGCTTTTTGATGGCTTTTTCGGCTTCGTCGTATTGCTCTAGTGAAGTCAAACTATTCAGATAGCGATCAAAGTAATAGTTGTTGCGCTCGTTTTGAGCATACAGTTCTTTGTACATACTGGCTGCTTTGGCGTATTCCCCATTTTGGTAATACTGTTGTGCCAGACGCGCATTTTGGGCACTTATAGCTGTACATATACAAATGCCGATGAGGAGGGAAAGTATCTTTTTCATACGATTGTTGATAAGCGGTAGTCGAAATATAATAGGACGGGTAGATAATGCTTTAAAAAACGAAATTTAGAGCTAAAAGTTGTTTGGAAACATATACAATGACAGCAGTTTATCTAACTGAGCAGCAAAATATCCCTAAAGCTAATACAAACTAAAATGATAATCTTGTTCTTCATTGTATCCATTGACATAGAGCGTAGAGTCTTTATATCCTGTATTCGTTATACTCACGAAATAGCCGTCAACTAGTCCATTTTTAATAGTAAAACGATTAGATAAATTACCGTATTCGTCATATTTGAGTACCGTCCCATTTCCATCGCTATGATCTCCAGAAAATAAAGAATCTCCTTTCCTATCGAATATCTCTGAAACCTCTACTAGCTTACCTAGATCGTATAGAACTTTGGCACGTAACTGCCCATTTTCACAAAAATATTCTTCATAAATACCGTCAATTTGATCATTCACAAAATGAGCTTTTGAAAATAATTGCGCTCCGCTCTCGCAATACATTTCAGCTCTACCGTGCGCTTTTCCTCTTCTATAGTGATACTTTGACAAGAGATTTCCTTCTATTGTATAGGTTGTGGCAACTCCATTCAGATATCCAAATAACCTGTCTACTTCGTATTGCTGATTAATTCCTTCATCGCCAAATGTATAATACTCCGTTATCTGTTTGTTTCCACAACTCTGGAAGAACATTAAAAAGGAAGATAAGAGAAAGGCATTTTGATAAAATCGCATTGAAAGGACATTTGATTTGAAAGAAGATGTATCTGACGTTCATGCATACATAAACAAATTTTATTAGAAGTACGTTTCAGATATATCTAAAATTCATGTGATCCAATATATGGCAAGAGATTTATTTCATGCTAATGCTAGAGAAGCAATAGAAAAAATAGGGTGGACAATTTCTGCTGACCCGCTAAGATTATATATTTCTGATACTGCTTACTTAGAAGTCGATCTAGCAGCTGAAAACATATTGATGGCAGTACGTGGAGAAGAAAAGATAGCAGTAGAAGTCAAAAGCTTCTTAAAAAAATCATTCATATCTGCATTTCATGAAGCCATTGGACAGTATTTAGATTACAAGAGTGCTTTGGATGATGCAGAACCTGACCGCATGATTTACTTAGCAATCCCAAAGGAAGCATTTTTGCACGAGCTATTTCAAGGTAGATTCATACAAAAGCGACTAAAGGAGGAATCGGTAAATCTTATTGTATTTGATATCACAACAAATACCATCATAGAATGGATAAGTTATTAAGATACCAAACTGTTCTGAAAGAAGTTTTGCTAGAATATGTACAGCAAGGCGCTACTGATGAAGAGGCTACGGAACATTTGGAAACGCAATTACTATTTGATGATATTCACAATAGATATCAGGTACTGCGTGTAGGTTGGAAGGAGGAAAAAAGTAGTTTTCTAGTTATTTTTCACTTCTCTATTTTAAACAATAAAATCTGGATACAAAGACATATCTCTGACTACGATATCGTCGGAGATTTAGAAGAAAAAGGGGTATCAAAAGAAGACATTGTCCTGGCTTTTTATGCTCCTAAAATGCGTCCATTTACGGGTTATGCAGTGGCATGATAATGACAAACGCTATGCCATCAGCAGAGGCTACTCTTCCAATTCTACAGAGCCATTTGATATTTTTAGGATATTGAAAGGATTGAAGGAAATGGTTTTGAAATTGGTTACTACCGAAAGTAAATCTGCATAGTATTAATAAAAATAAGTCCCAATCCACCGCGTAATCGGTCGCCAATTAAAATACAACACAAACCCCAACGCAATCACCACAAATAGTAAGGTCAGCCGAATATTGCGCCAATGTTTTTCTGAACGCTCGCGGCGACTTTTATACGCTTTGCGCTTGACGATTTTTTTTGCCATGATAATTGATAGTTAATTACAAGAAGACAATAGTTGATTCCTTCTTTTACAGCTTTTCCTGTCAAATGTTCACGACCTCGAATGAAGATTACTTGTTTCTAAAAACGTACCTCTCCTCCTCACCATTCCTCCACAAAAGCACCTTTTGCTTTCGTCACGTACAATTCTACTTTTAGCTCTTCCGCTGCTTTCCGCCATTCCCGAATAACTCGCCATTCATTGGAAGCATCCACGATGATATGTCGGGCATTGATACGCTCTATAATGGTCGCCAATGGTAAATCGACACCGTTTGTCAGCAATAAATAATCCACAGCTTGTTTGGTGATCGGCAAGGTATTACTGCTCAAGATGCACAATCGCTGCTCTCCCAATTGCACGATCGGTAAATCAACAGCGACTCGGTCGTCTTTCCAATCCACCGCATTCAATATCGAAAATACTTCTTTGACGACTACACTTTTCGCGATTCTGTTGGGTGTCACATTGTACTGAATGATCGTCTCTTCTATCTCTTCTGACTGAAAAGTATACACATTTTGCCCTTCAAAATAGTCTAATATGGTCGCATTGGGCACGTCATAGATGACCACTTTGTCTTGATATTGCTGCTTGATTTGTCGTCCGGCTATGCTCACACAAGTTGCTAGCAAAAAGACGGCTGTTGCGTACAACCAAAATCGCCTATTGGCAGAACGACTGACCATAAAGCTTATTAAAGCTGCATAGAGCAAGAGGAGTTCTCCAAAGGACAACCACAGATTATCTTGCAGACTGAAAGGAAGTTGATTGACCCCAAAAATGAACGTATTGAGCACGGTCAGTACAGTATCAAGCAGCCACCCTATTCCGTTTGCCAAAATCGGAAGTGGTGTCGATAGGAACAGTGCCACCGTCAGCATCAAGATCACCGAAGCAGCAGGAATCGCCACCAAACTCGACAGCCAAAAATAGACGGGAAATTGATGAAAGTAATAAATACTGATGGGTGCGACCGCCAACTGAGCCGCAAAAGAAACAGCAAGCAAATTCCAGATAAATTTGAGCACCGGATGCTTTACGCTCCACAGTTTCGCGATATGTGGCTGCAATAATACAATGCCCAAGACGGCTGTGTAAGACAATTGAAAACCGACTGTAAATAACACATTCGGGTCGAGCATCAAACTGATGAATGCCGCTACACTCAGCGAATTGTAAATATTGCCTTGCCGTACGAAATAGTGACCTGCTGCGATGATCGTAAACATAATAGATGCCCGCTGCACAGAAGGTGCATTGCCAGTAAGCAAAGCAAAAAACCAAATCCCACCGACGACGACTGTAAATTTAATCCACTTTTGGTAGGTATGATAGTGCGAAAACCATTGCAGACACAAACTCAACAGACCAGCAATGATACCTACGTGTAGACCGGAAACCGCCAATACATGAATCGCTCCCGAATTGGCAAAAGCCGTGCTCACTTCGTCATCCAAAGCCGTCCGATAGCCCAAAGTCAGCGCCGCTGCCACACCAAAATTACGATCTGCCGAAAGCTGCGCTTGAAGAATGCTCAATAATTTGGAGCGGACACTGTATATGTAGCTGTACAGCGGATGACCTTGCTCCCTTTTTACAATTTCCCAATGTTCATTGGCTACGTAAGCTTGATGATAGATTCTTTGCAACGCCCTGAACCGAGCAAAATCAAAGGCATGCGGATTTCTGGGTGTTTTAATGTCATTGACATAGGCAGTGATTTCCAGTTGGTCACCATACCGAATGGTCTCAGCCAATGTGCTATCCTGCTCTAGCGAAAGCAGCAAGTGTCCTTGCGCAGACACAGCTTGCTCTGTACTATCCGCGACTGCCAAGACTTTCACTTCGACACTGATTCCCGTTTTGACTTTCGGCATATCCACAACTTGGACGAGCAGTTGCTGCTTTTTGTCGGTCAGTTGATACTGAAAATGAGCGCCGGGAATGGTGTTGTATTGATAAGCGTATTGAGCGCCTAAAGCGAAAAGTGCAGCGACCGCGACGACTCCAAAACTCTTTTGAGCGGCTGCGAATACTCTAAAATATAGGAATATCAAAACGGGAATAAGCAACCACCAATGCGCAGCAAAAGCCACATATTGTTGCACCAAAATGCCCGCAATAAATGGCAAAATGAAGCGCACAAACGGATATTTGCGCCGATTGATATACGGAAGAATGTTTTTCGCTGTTTCGGACATGACGTAGTATGACTCTCAATTGGGACAAAAGTAATAGCTTGTCTGTATTTGTGTCACTATTTTCGATATTTTATCCAAAAGCTGGTTTTGTT
Organism: Bacteroidota bacterium; assembly: GCA_038749535.1. Lineage (GTDB taxonomy): Bacteria > Bacteroidota > Bacteroidia > Chitinophagales > Saprospiraceae > JAAUTG01. Next base: position 14,773 of record JBCDHX010000072.1, on the reverse strand, counting down.
ATCTTAAAGTTATCGACTTTCTATGCTAGAACAGGAAAACTGAAAGGATACCAAAAGAATCCAAGTGAAAACACTACTTTTGCACGCCAATTGGGACAGTACTTGTCCTTTTTACATTTAATACAACTCTATGGATTATCCATTGCGGGAAGAAGGCAAATTTAAATACATAGCATCAGAAGGTGGTGAAAAAAATCTACTGCTGCTACATGGTCTCTTTGGTGCATTGAGCAATTTTGAGGGCATCATTGAACATTTCAAAGGTGACTACAATGTGGTCATCCCCATCTTGCCGATTTTTGATCTGCCGCCAAAAGAGGTATCGCTAGAGAGCTTAGTGCAGCATGTCGTCGATTTCCTTGAGTACAAAGGCTACGAAAAAGTCCACGTGATGGGTAACTCACTAGGCGGTCATGTAGGCTTGTTGTTGACGATCCATCATCCTGCGTTGGTGAGTTCTTTGACTTTGACTGGCAGTTCTGGTTTGTACGAACAATCCATAGGTAACTCCGTACCGCCTCGCGCCAATTATGAGTTCGTCAAAGAGCGTACCGAGTCCACTTTCTATAATCCAAAAGTAGCGACCAAAGAGCTAGTCGATGAGGTATACGAAATTGTAAATACCAGAGAGATGACTTTGGCAGTGATTTATGCCGCTCGCTCTGCTATTAAAAATAATGTTGAGAAGCACTTGTCTGACATTAAAGTGCCAGCTTTACTGATTTGGGGAAAAGACGATACCATCACGCCTGCTTTTGTAGGCGAAAAATTCCACGACCTCATCGAAAATAGCGAACTCGTCATGCTCGATCAATGTGGTCATGCGCCCATGATGGAACATCCTGTCGTTTTCAATGAACATTTAGCTGTATTTTTGGATAAAGTATAAACAGATATTTCAATTCTTTCTCAGAAAAGTGTCACGGAAACTAAATAATAGTCGATTGAGTTATTTTTTACGCCACTGACTTGACTTTTTCGATAGAAAGATTCTATATTTGCGTTCCCAATTTTTGGGAGAAGTTCTTACAAAGTTTGGCCCATTCGTCTAGTGGTTAGGACGCCAGGTTTTCATCCTGGAAACAGGGGTTCAATTCCCCTATGGGCTACCACCTTTTCCATGGATTATGAATCATAACTTACGATCTATAATCTACGATTCATAAGCCATAAATGGCCCATTCGTCTAGTGGTTAGGACGCCAGGTTTTCATCCTGGAAACAGGGGTTCAATTCCCCTATGGGCTACCACCTTTTCATCAACCTAGCTAGTCATTACGATTAGCTAGGTTTTTTTGTCTCATATCTCACATCTCAAAGCACTTTTGGTCAAGCGAAAAAGCGATCTCATATCCGTATCTTTTCGTTAATCGTTTGTTAAGCATTTGTCCGCCCTTCTGCGAAGCATCATCTTTGTGAGCAGATGAAGAATAGTACCGTCATAAGAGTAATTGTTCTGGGAGTCGTTGCCATTGTAAGTGTGATCGCCTTACAGACCTATTGGGTGATGAAGACCTGGGATGTCAAAGAACAAGAATTTCATGAGCGGGCGTATATCGCTTTGCGCAATGTGGCGCATGAGTTTGGGAAACTCAATACCTTACCGCAGTACGATTTGATAGATCGTGTTTCCAATAACTATTACGTCGTCAACGTCAATCAAAACATCAACTCTTCCAATCTCGAATACTTTCTGCGCCGCGAACTAGAAGCCGTTGGTCTCCACGAGTGCTTTCAATACGCTATCCATAACTGTGCGTCCAATAAAATGGTCAGCGGTAATATGGTCTGTGCGGCGACTACGGTCGATTTAGTTCCGGTACAAGCTGCTACGGAAGAACTGCCGACTTCGGACAAGTATATCTACTACTTTGGTGTCCGCTTTCCGAATCGTGGCGACGACATTTTGGAAAGCATGATTCCGACCTTGATTTTTTCGGGTATTCTTATCTTGACCTTGATTTTCTTTAGCTATTCGATATTTGTCATTTTGCGGCAAAAGCGGCTGTCAGAAATGCAAAAAGACTTCATCAACAACATGACACACGAGTTCAAAACGCCTATTTCGACCATCAACATTTCTGCCAATGTCTTCCTAAAAGATCCAACTATCGCCAATAACGACCGACTACAACGCTACGCCAATATCATCAATGAGCAAAACCAACGCCTTAATAATCAAGTTGAAAAAGTGCTTCAATTAGCAAAAATAGAAGGCGACCAATTTAAACTCAACCGTGAAGTCCTGAATATCAATGAGTTAGTCAAATCTTGTTTACAAGGCGTTCGGATAAAAGTGGAAGAAAAAGGAGGACAACTCAACAGTCAGTTGACAGCTAGTGCATCAATAGTTTCAGCAGATCGACTACATTTAAACAATGTCTTACACAATTTGCTGGATAACGCAATCAAGTATACAAATACTGCACCACATATTCTAGTAAGTACTCAATCCACAGCGACACATTTAACCTTGACTATCCGAGATAATGGCATCGGTATTGCCAAAGAACATCAGGATAAGATTTTTCAGAAATTTTTCCGCGTCCCGACTGGCAATCGACACGATGTGAAAGGTTTCGGGCTAGGTTTATTCTATGTCAATAATATTTGTCGGGCACATGGCTGGCAATTGCAACTGGAAAGTATGGAAGATGAAGGAACGAGCGTTTGTATTCAGATGCCTTTAAGCTAATATTGTCACCAACCACACGAACATGAACACAAAAGCACACCTTCTATATGTAGAAGACGACGAAACCCTTAGCTTCGTCACCAAGGACAATCTGGAGCTGGAAGGCTATCAAGTTACCCACTGTAAAGACGGCAAAGCAGCCTACGAGCGCATCAAGAAAAATCAATATGATCTTTGCATCCTAGATGTGATGCTGCCCGGCATGGATGGTTTTGAATTGGCGCAGCATATCCGACAGCGTAACCGCTCTGTTCCTATTCTCTTTTTGACTGCCAAATCACTCAAAGAAGATCGCATCCACGGACTCAAACTAGGTGGCGATGACTACATCACTAAGCCATTCAGCATAGAAGAGTTGATGCTGAAGATTGATATTTTCCTCCGCCGACATCAAGTCACTTACGAGAATCAGCCGGAAAAAATAGCACTCGGTACTTACGAATTTCACCCCAGTAATCTGACACTATCGTATCAAGATCAACCCGAAAAACGACTCACTCAACGCGAAGCCGATCTACTTAAATATCTCTACGATAACCGCAATCGCGTCCTCAAACGATCCCAAATTTTGACGGCTATCTGGGGTGAAGATGATTACTTTTTGGGGCGCAGTTTGGATGTATTCATTTCTCGTTTGCGAAAGTATCTGAAACAAGACGACAGCCTGAAAATCGAGAACATTCACGGCGTCGGATTCCTATTTCACTGTTAGCAAATTACGAATCAATCTCTCACGCATCCCCTCTCCTACTCCTCCCACTCAAAACTCTCGATCATTGTCATCAAATCTGTAATGACAAAGTCATAAATCGGTGCCATGGAGTCTTGTCGCACTTGCGTATTGAAATACAAAGAGGCACGCAGGAAGTGGTCGGTACTATCGGTCAGAAAAAACTGAAATGGCGAAGCTGCCGGACCTTTCAAATCAAAAGCAAATCCACTGACTCCTTTGGGTGTATTCAATGGCAACTCGTCGATGTAGTCGGCGCGAACGTTGTGCTTATTGGCAAGGTCGAAAGCATCATTCCAAAGCGTCGCGAACTCTTCTTTAGAGTCAATATCATAATAGGTACAGTGCAATCGGCTATCAAAATCCGGCATATAAATGTCAAACCAACAATTGGCATCGCCTTCCGCTTGCTGTCGCTGGTTGACTTCTATTTTGGCGTAGGTCGGATACTGAAACCTAAAATTACAAGCTTCCAAATCAAACGCTTGATAACTGCGCTCGGGATACTCCACCTTCGGAAAGGTACGTGGCTTAGGCGTCGAGGGCGTCTCCGCACAACCAAACAATAACAAAATGGTAACACAACAAAACAGCCATTGCTGACTTTTTAATACTGAATGCAAACTGCTATAACTCATGTACAAACAATTATTTTTTGTCCCTTAACGTTTGAGCAGCGCATTCTATTGAAAAGAATATAAACTCATCTCCTATACAGCAAAAATTTCTACTTGACAAAGTCTGAGTTCAATAAAAAATTTACATTCTGAATGTTGAGAAATAGCCAAAAGGCTACTATTTCCAATACGTTTCCATTTCGACTATTTCTCAACAATGTAAATTTATTTATTTCACGTTCCTAACCAAATAAACCTAAAAACCCGTCTAGCTTATTCTAAGCACTGATGCAATTTTTGCTGACAACCGTAAATTCTTACAAGTTAAACTAGGAGCTCAAAAGCTCTGTCTTTAGTGCATCGCACCCTTTATTAGCTTTTTTTGTTGTACGAAAAAAGCGGAATATATCTGTATTCTGTTTTGATTTAAATCTCCGTTCTATGAGAAATATTGTTTTGTTATTGCTGTGTTCGTTAATAGGTGTTACTTCTCTACAAGCTCAAGTTTTTGGACGCAATAAGCCACAGTACGAAAAATTCGATTTCAAGAAGGTCAAAACACCTTCTTTTGACATCTATCACTACCTGGAAGATGATGAGCGACTGACCGATTTAGCCACTTGGAGTGAGCAGTGGTACAATTTCCATCAGCTCATTTTGGATGATACTATCAAAGGGCAAAACCCGATGATTTTGTATAACAATCACCCTGATTTCCAACAAACAAACGCGATCCAAGGCGCAATCAATGTCGGTACAGGCGGGGTGACAGAAGCTTTCAAAAATCGCGTTATCTTTCCGTTCGCCATGTCCAATCAGCAGACGCATCACGTACTAGGGCATGAGCTGGTACACGCCTTTCAGTACAATATGATTCTGAATGGTGATTCTACGTCCATCAACAACCTAGCAAATCTACCACTTTGGATGGTCGAAGGACTGGCGGAGTACCTATCCATCGGTCGCGTCGATCCCAATACAGCCATGTGGATGCGTGATGCAGTACTCAATGATGATGTGCCTGCCTTGAAAGATTTGAACAATCCAAAATATTTTCCCTATCGCTATGGACATGCTTTCTGGGCATTTGTGACCGGACTGAAAGGTGACCAAATCATTAAGCCTTACTTTGTAGAGACCGCAAAATATGGTCTGGAGATCGCGACGGCTCGGAACTTTAGCATGAGCTTTGACAACTTGTCTTCTCTTTGGCAAAATGGACTCAAAAACTACTACGAAGAATTTTTGGGTGACAAAGAAGAGCGTACTATTGGAAAGACATTGGTCAATCGCGAAAACGGTGGTCGACTCAATATTTCTCCTCAAATCAGCCCTAATGGTCGCTACTTACTTTTCCTATCCGAGAAGAATCTGTTTACAACAGACATCTTTTTGGCGGATGCTCGAAATGGAGAAATCATACGCACGGTAGCCAGCGCAGCTAGCTCTAGTCACGTCGATGCTTATAGCTATTTGGAGTCTGCGGCTACTTGGTCGCCCAATAGTAAAGAATTTGCATTCGTTGCTGTGAGCAAGGGTAATAATATCTTGATTATCAATGATGTAGATGGCAAAACAGTCGATCAATTCAAGCTCGATGGCGTTCCGGCATTCAGTTATCCGGCATGGTCGCCCGATGGAAAGTCAATCGTCGTGACCGGAACAGTCGATGGTCAAATCGATTTATATTCTGTCAATATTCGCACCAAAAAAGTCACTCAGCTGACGGATGATAAGTATGCAGAATTGATGCCGGCCTGGTCAACAGAAGGCAATCAGCTAGCTTTCTCAACAGACTATTTATCTTATGAAAATGGTCGAAAAGATGGCAAATGGAAGCACAATATCGCTGTGCGAGATATGGTGGGTGGTAGCGTAGATCAATTGTCTATTTTCCCTGGCGCGAACAACCTAAATCCAATCTTTGATTATCAGGATAACATCCTTTTCCTATCGGATAGAGATGGTTTTCGCAATATGTATAAATATGACATTGCTGCTGATCGCGTCTTCCAAATGACCAATTTACTGACTGGGATCAGCGGTATCACGCCATTCGCGCCTGCTATGTCAGTCGCCAAAGATGAAAGACGTGACCGAATCGTATACAGCCACTACTCTAAAAATAGATACGAAATATTTCAAGCAGCTCAGGAAGACTTTGAGCCGGTCGCCGTTTCGCCTGGTGATGTAGACATGACGCCTGCCGTTTTACTACAAGTCAATCCTAAAGCACCACAAATCGTCAGCCAAAACTTCGAAGAAATCGAGACATCAGAGGTCGCTGCGGAGCAATCCTTGACACTACAAGAAGATGAGTATCAACCTAAATTCAAGCTGGACTTCATCAGTGGTTCTACAGGTGTGGGTGTCGGGACGAACAACTTATTCGGAACGAATACTGGAGCTGTAGGTGGCGTACAAGCCATTTTTAGTGATATTTTAGGCAACAATCAGTTGGTCACTTCGGCTTCTTTGAATGGAGAAATTACCGATTTTGCCGGAGCTCTTGCGTACGTCAATCGCTCCAATCGCATCACATGGGGAGCAAGTATTTCTCACTTCCCATTTCGTACCGGACGCTTCTTACCGAGCCGTCTAGATGAGCTACAAATAGCTGATAATCAGTCGATTCCGGTCATCAAAGATGAATATGACATCGTACGGATTTTCCAAGATCGAGTCGGTTTATTTGCCCAATTTCCTTTTTCGACGACTGCGCGTTGGGAAGCAGGAGCATCTTATTCTTTTTACTATGATCGCATAGATCGCTACTCCAATATCTATCAAGCAATTCCGGTAGAACAGAACGGCTCTGTCAACTTTTTCCGTGGCAATTTCGTCGCTCAAGATCGCAATAAGGTCGAAGGCGAAGATGGCATTAACAATACCAATTTCTTGACTTTGAATACGGCATTGGTCGGTGACAATTCCTTTTTTGGCATTGCGTCGCCCATGCAAGGTTGGCGATATAATTTTGGGGTGAGTCAGTATCTAGGTGGCTTCAATTTAACAGGTGTCAATTTGGATTATCGCCGCTATTTACGAGCACGTCCGTTTACATTCGCAGCACAGATCATGCACGAAGGTCGTTATGGCGAAGATGCCAATCAGTTTTTCCCGATCTATCTAGGTTTTCCTTGGCACGTTCGCGGCTTTAGCAATAGAGAAATAGAAGGCATTCTACAAGCCAATCAAATCGATCCCAATATTTTGGCGGGTAGCAAAGCAGTCATCGGAAAATTTGAAATCCGTGTGCCATTTACTGGACCGAAACAGATCGCTTTGATTCCTACCAATTTCTTGCTGAGTGAACTCGCTCTATTCACAGATGCAGGTATGGTCTGGAACAACACAGGCGATTTTAATAGAGATAGAGTGAGCGTAGGAGCAGGCGATACCGTCCTGGAAGCTTTCTCGCGTCCGCTAGTCACAGCAGGTGTCTCTTTGCGTGTCAATTTATTCGGTGCGCTCATCGTAGAACCATATTATGCTTTCCCTATTCTGGGCGAAAGTCGTGGTATCTTTGGGTTGAATTTGCTGCCGGGGTGGTAATGTGAGAGAAGTGAGAAAAAGAGAATTTGAGAAGTGATTTGTGATGCGAGATATGAAAATTTCGTTCATAAAGGCAAATATCCAAATTGCAAGGAAAAGCTTTTCTGCTAGAGCGGGAAAGCTTTTTTTATTTTTGTGCCAATAAACAAGCGATCAAACTATGAGTGCAACAGCAAAAATGCCCTATTTCATTCGCCCTTCTCAGAACTTATCAGGGGAGCAGAAAAAAGAAGCTTACGAGCAAGCATTGGAGGCGATAGCTTTGAATTTAGCGACCGAAAATAATCTAATTGTCAAAATGTCAACGATCAATAGTCTGCTCAAGACCTTTTTATCGTACTATTATTGGGTGGGATTTTATTTGGTGGACGATGGTCGCCTGCTCATTGGGCCTTATCAAGGGACATTAGGTTGCTTGTACATTGACTTTGAGCGTGGCGTTTGTGGAAAAGCGGCACGAGAAAAACAAACACAAATCGTAGGTGATGTACACACGCTGTCAAGGACCGCGCATATTGCTTGCGATCCCAATTCTGCTTCTGAGATCGTCGTTCCGGTCATGGATAAAGATGAAAATTTGATTGCTGTCTTGGATGTTGATAGTACGATGACTGACTCTTTTGATGCAATAGATCAGCATTATTTAGAGCAATTGGTTAATGTTCATTTTGGGCAGACATCTCTGAAAAAGCAGTATGATTGAACAAATCGTGGATTTCTATGGCACATATTTATCTAATTCAAGTCATCAGCTTCAAGCCGACCAACATTCCACAACAAAAAAGCGTTTGAAAAAGAAAAAACGTAGCAACTAATCATGAGTAGAACCATTCCCGTCGTCGATCTTTCCAAATTTACGAAAGGCAACGAAGCCGAGCGCGCCGAATTTGTCAACAAACTAGGTAACGCCTTTCAGGATACTGGATTTGTGGGTGTCATCAATCATGGCGTCCCTAAGCAGCTAGTCGATGCCTTCTATGCTGCCGCCAATGCGTTTTTTGCATTGCCGACGGAGCACAAAAAGAAATATGAAATCGAAGGCTTGGCAGGGCAGCGAGGCTACACATCATTTGGAAAAGAACAGGCAAAAGGGGCGAAAGTACCGGACTTAAAAGAGTTTTTCCAAATCGGGCAAACTGTGCGAGATGGTGATTCTATCAAGTCAGCTTATCCTGATAATGTACAAGTCGCAGAAGCGAATTTCACACAGCTGGGCGACGAATTGTATCAATCTTTCGAGCGTGCCGGAGCTGCTTTGTTGGAAGCGATTGCTATATATTTGGATTTAGATAGTGACTATTTCAAAGATAAAATACACAACGGCAACAGTATTCTACGTGCCATCCACTATCCACCCATCACGCGAGAGCCGGACTCTGCCGTACGCGCAGAACAGCACGAGGATATCAACTTGATTACCTTGCTAGTGGGTGCTTCTGCTGGAGGTTTGCAACTGTTGAATATGCAAGACGAGTGGCTAGACATCACACCGGGCGAAAACGAAATCGTCGTCAATGTCGGTGATATGCTACAACGCTTGACGAACAATTATTTGAAGTCAACGACTCACCGTGTCGTCAATCCACCTCGCGACCAATGGCATCTGCCGCGCCTATCTATTCCTTTCTTTTTGCATCCACGGACGACGATGGATCTGACAAGTTTGGGAAGTTGTGTGACAGAAGAGCGACCGCTCGCTTACGAACCCATAACCGCTGGTGAGTACTTAAATGAACGCTTACGCGAAATAGGTTTGAAGAAGTAACGGGAAACGTGTAATTTAGCTTACAGATTAATAATTTGCTATCGGCAATTAGCTGTTGGCAGTTGGCTATTTATCGTTCAATATCAACAGAGTGTTTCCCGATAGAGGAAGATTCTGGTTGTTTTACGTATCTAGCTAATAGCTAATAGCTAACAGCCAATAGCCCAACAAATTGATTATGACAACTTCATTGTGGTTTTTGAGTTTTGGAGGACCTGAGATATTTGTAATCTTAGCGGTCGTGCTTTTGTTATTTGGAGGTAAAAAAATACCGGAATTGATGCGTGGTGTCGGCAAAGGCATCAAAGAATTTAACAGTGCGCGAGCAACTGTAGAGAGTGAGCTCAAAGAAGGAATGCGACAAGCAGAACTAGAAGAAAAGCGGAAAAAAGAAGCAGCAGCACAGACGCAGACAGACTAGAACAAAACGCACAAAATCAATTGACAAACAATTCCTGATATCAGGAAATTAAAATACAACAACTATGCTACATCCGATGTGGATACCGCTAGGCGGAGCTGAGATTTTTATTATTCTTGGAATTGTACTACTACTTTTCGGTGGTCGCAAGATTCCAGAACTGATGCGTGGACTAGGCAAAGGCATCAAGGAATTTAATGATGCTCGTGGCACCGTCGAAAGTGAACTGAAAGAAGGAAACGGTGTGAAAGAGAAGCGAAAACTGGAAGATTAGCTCAGGCAGATAAAAGACATCAACAAGTCGCAGCCGTTTGTTGATGTCTTTTTTGCTAGCGCAAAAACATCTTTCCATTCCACCAGCCTTTCTCAATAATCGCTCCATTTTTGCGATAAAATTTTAGTGCCGGTTCATTCCAGTCAAGCACTTGCCACTTCACCATGCGACACTCTAGTGCGTGCGCTTTCTCTATGAAAGCATCAAAGAGTCGCTGCCCGATACCACGCTGACGATACCTTTCCAACACAACGAAGTCTTCTAAATAGAGCATTCTCCCTTTCCAAGTAGAATAAGTCAAATAATATAACGCCATACCGATCACTCGTCCTTTGTCTTCGGCAACAATCGCGTCAAAAATGCCCTTTTCCCAATCGTTTTGATAGTCCTCCAAGGTGGCAGTGAAGGCAGCTTCTTCTTTCTCGTAAATCGCTAATTCGCGTACCAATCCGTGAATAGACGACAGGTCGTCATATTCCGCCGCACGAATAATCATAATGTATTCTGTTTATCTCTCGTACCTTAGAGTTCCTGGGACGAGACAAGTTGTTCAAATGTGGATGTGTATAAAGTCGGCACTCGAACCAACTTTATCCTTCATATTTCTTTCTTTAAGATGCCTTGAGTTTTTGGAGGTCAAATGATGTCTTTTATATGACTTTAATTAAGAGCGAAAAGATACGAACATTGTGAACGCGATGCTCTATTTTCAATGAAAAATGAAACTAATATGAATTGTCTCTCCTATTTGTCCGCTGTATTCTGTTTTTTGATTCTATTACCGAATATTTCCGCGCAAAAAGTGTTACAGCTGGAAAAGAGAAACAGTGCCAAAACGGATAAAATTCCGCTCGGCAGCCAGCTCATCTATCAGGTAAAAGGGGACGATATATGGTATGAAGCGACTATCGAAGACATCAAACCAGAGGACGGGTATTTGGTGTTACACAACCGCCTTCTGAATGTTAATGATATCACCGCCATCAAAACGTACGAAAATAGAGGTTGGTCTAGCGCGCTCTCCAAAAAGCTCTATCAGTTCAGTGCCAGTTGGATACTTTTTGGGCTTGCGGACTACTTTATTTTCAATCTATCACCTTACAGGGTCACATTGCCTTTCTTGCTGATTCCAGCAGGTGTGGCATCGGGTAGTGCCTGGCTTATCAAAAAGGTATTCGACGAAAAAGTCTATAAAATTGGGCGAAAGTTTCGATTGCGGCTACTGGATTTGACACCTGTTGCAGCACCTGCCATTCCGTGATATTTACTTGCTATCTAAAAATGCTTTGACTGCTAGCTCATACCCCAACAAGCCCAAACCTACGATCACGCCTTTGCAGTGCGCTGAAAAATAAGAATGATGTCGAAAAGTTTCGCGAGCATGGACATTGGAAATATGTACTTCGATGACCGGCGTACTGATCGCGGCTATGGCATCCGCTATCGCAATGGAAGTATGCGTATACGCGCCTCCATTCAGTATGATACCATCACAGCTAAATCCCGCTTCATGTAGTTTATCCAGAAGCGCGCCTTCCGAGTTGCTCTGGAAGTAAGTCAATTCCGTTTTGTCTTTGACTTTTTCTTTCAATTCATCAAAGTAGTCTTCAAAAGTCTGAGACCCGTAAATATCCGGCTCGCGCTTGCCTAGCAAATTTAAGTTGGGGCCGTTGATAATCAAAAGGTGCATATCGAACGTTTAAGCTTCAAGAATTACCCTAGAGCTTGTTGGATGATCGATCAAAACGCCAAAAAGCTCATATTTCTATCACAAAAATACTTGATGTTGCGCATTCTTTCATTGTCCTTTGTTTTGTTTCTATTGCTGAGTTGTGGAGATCGTATCATTTATGAAGCAGAAACATCCCTTCCCGACTCAGTTTGGCAGTATAAGCAGCCACTGACTTACCAGTTTGCGATAGCAGACACGAGTACACGCTACAACCTCTATCTTGATATAGCACACACCACCGACTACCCATTCCAGAATCTATACACCAAAATCTATACCGTCTACCCGAGTGGTCGCACAGCAGAAAGCCAGATTAATATCAATCTAGCTAATAAATTAGGCGAATGGCAAGGCAACTGTCGCGGCGAAAACTGTCGGCTGCGTGTCGTGTTACAGCAGCAGACTTTTTTTACGGAATTAGGTGAGCATCAGTTGACCTTTGAGCAGTATACGCGTCGCGATTCGTTGAGTGGTATTGAGACTGTCGGGTTTTCGCTAGAGCAGTTGAACTGACCAAAACAATAGACTATACAAATAGACACCACATCACCTACCATTTTTTCACCAAATAGAAAATTGAACCATGAAGTATATTGTGTTTCTTTTCCTCGGACTTTTGTTGCTGAGTTTAGATGCCTGTACCTATACGCAAAAGGTGAAAGACGGTCGCTTTGCTTATGAGCGCAAACAATATGCGGTCGCCATTCCTATGCTCAAACGCGAATACAAAAAAGCAAAAAGTCGATTGGAAAAAGGCAAATTGGCATATTATATTGGTCGGTCTTATGGCGCGACGAATCAAGCAGCGGACGCTGTAAATTGGTTTGGCATCGCTTACGACAATCAGTATGGTTGGGAAGCACTCAAACAACAAGCACTTGCCCTGAAACAAAACGAGCAGTACGAGGAAGCGATAGATGCCTTTAGAAATCTAGGTATCGAAATCGGCAGTCCTTATGAGTACCGAAAAGAAATTCAAGCTTGTGAACTTGCTTTGGCTTGGCGAGCAGAAGATACCCCCCCGTATGAAGTGCTACCACTAGGGTTCAATAGTGCTGCAGCGGACTATGCGGCTAGTTTGTATGGGGACAATCAGTTGGTTTTTACATCTGATCGTGCCACCTCCGAAGGAGAGGAAAACTACAAATGGACCAATCGCGCCTTTTCTGATCTATTCATCGTCGATAAAGACGCCAATCAAGCGCAGCCTTTCAGTCCGCAACTCAATACGCCTTATCACGAAGGTTCTGCTGCTTTCAACGCCAACTATTCTGAAATTTACTTTAGCCAATGTAGAGGTGGCAAGAAACAGGACATTTATTGCAAATTGGTCGTGAGCAAGAAAGTAGGCAGTGCTTGGTCTGCTCCCGAGCCGCTACCCTTCGTGAAGCCAGAGGTCAACTACGGTCAGGCTAGCATCTCCAAAGATGGCAATACGCTTTATTTTGAAAGCAATGATCCTGAGGGCTGGGGCGGTACAGACATTTGGTGGAGTCGTCGGCAAGGTGATGGCTGGAGCGAACCTCAATTGATGGGTAGAAGTATCAATACTGAAGGCAATGAGCGTTTTCCTTTTCTAGATAGCGACACACTTTATTTTGCATCGGATACGCATATTGGGATGGGCGGATTAGATATTTTTAAATCCTATAAAGTCAATGGCAGATGGACGGTCGCTACGAACCTACAACCACCGATAAACTCCGGCGCAGACGACTTTGCCTATAGTATCGACCATTTGGCGGCTCGAAGCAGTGAAGACATTTTACACCAGGGCTATTTTAGTTCATCACGAGTAGGCGGAGAAGGGCTAGATGATATTTATCGTTTTCAGAAGAAGTTCATACCGCCCAAAGAAGAAGAGCCAACACCCGAAGTCATCGTGTATAAAATGACATTGGATGGTTATGTTTTAGAGAAAATATATGAAGTGCCTGGCAATCCAAGCAGTCCAGTACAAGGTAGAAAACCGCTTCCAGGTGCTCAGGTTACTATCACCACATCTGATGGTCAAGATCGCATAATAGAAGTAGGCGAAGACGGTTATTTTTCTATTGAATTGTCTGAGAATGCAGACTATCGCTTTTTGGCATCCAAGCCAAATTATCTAAAAAACTCAGCAAACTTTTCGACGCGCGACATCGCCAACGACCCCAACAATCCGGAGCGACGCTTTGAAGTGGAGATTGTATTAGATCAAATCTACTTCGATCAAGAAATCGTATTGGAGAATATCTATTACGATTTTGATCGAGCAGAAATTCGAGACGATGCTCAGCCGACACTAAATGAACTAGCAGAGACGCTACAACTCAATCCAGAGCTCCGAATCGAGCTCTCCTCGCATACCGACTGTCGTGGTGGCGATAGATATAACGAGACCTTATCTCAGCGACGGGCGCAGGCGGCTGTCGACTATCTGATTTCAAGAGAGATAGATCCTAATCGCCTGATTGCCAAAGGATATGGAGAAGAAGCACCACGCGCTGATTGCAATTGCAATCGCTGTACAGAGGAAGAGCATCAGCAGAACAGAAGGACAGCATTCCGCATCATGGAGTAAAAAGTAGGCATAAAAAAAGCTAAGATGACTCGTACTGCATCTTAGCCTATTACAATTATTACACGAGCTACTTTACATCTTTAGGTAAAGGGGTACAGCTAGTACCTATAGTAAAATAGGAACTATGTAGCTAATTTGTAAATAGCGAAATGAGTTGTTGTTGAAGTTTATAATAGAGGAGAAATAGCTTTCATATATATTTCTCTATCCCTTTTCGCAACTACGAATTTAATGGAAAAATGTATTAATGATAAGCGAAACCTCAATAATTAACGTTAAATCTCATTTTTTGCTTACTATTAAGCAAAAATATAGCTGCCAAGTCAATAAATATACATAATATTCTTTTTACTGTTCTACTTTTTTATCAAATTGATAATTTTATATGTGAAAATGCCGCTATCTCCGTCAGTCGAAATAGC
>JBCDHX010000071.1:0-29097 GCA_038749535.1 Bacteroidota bacterium | reverse complement strand
GATTTTTAAGCCGACGGCAGGTTCAAAAAGCATTGGAAATAAGGAAGCAACGATACATTATTACTATTAATTCGGTCTGTATAAAAATTTAAAAAATTAAATTTCCCAACATGCTCTAAGACTATGAGTGTATTAGAATTGAAAGGTGGGTTATTGAGTATGATTGCTCAAATAGAAGACGAAGCAGTTCTGAGAGAAATATATACGTTGATTCAGGATCGATTGAGTGCAAAAGACTAGTATGACGAGTTACCTGACTCTGTAAAAGTAGAGCTAGATTCATCTATTGAAGAGAGCGAAAACGAAAATGAATTAGTCACGCATGATGACGCTGTTAGAAAGGTCAATTCTTGGTTATGAAGGTGCTATGGACAGCAGTTTTCTCAATACACCTCCAACTCCCGCACCGGAATCACGCCATTTTCCCCTACCGACTGCAGCATCCGTTTGGCACGCACAAACGTATCAAATCGCTTTTGCGTAAAGTCATCATCTGTTCGGTTCAGACTTTCCACCATCACACGACCTGAGGCATGAATGATCTTGCCTTCGCCAGCGTAGATGGCGACGTGGGTGATTCTTTCCTTCAATTCTGGAGTTGCTTTTCGCCCAAAAAAGAGGAAATCACCCGGCAGTAGATTTTGCCAAGTTGTGTCATATCGCAAATCAATACCTACATGTACTTGCTGTGAAGCATCTCGCGGCAGCAGCAATCCATTCTCAAAAAAAACGGTCTTTGTGAAGCCGCTACAATCCATACCTTTTCCAGAAGTTCCACCCCAGAGATAAGGTCGCCCCAAATGCCGATAAGCCGCAGCCAAGATCGCATCGGACTCCGGTTGTTGTTGTAGCCAGCCTTCGTAAGTGCGTACTTCGTTGATGTTGACCATCCCTTTTCGTCCATCCGGCAACATGACCTTTATCGTATCGCCAGCTGTTTCTTGTAATCCTAAAATATTCCCAGCCACTAAATCTGTCACTACATTTTGAGTGGAATCCATCGCATAGACAAACCCAAAATCTTTGGTATAAATGACTTTGTCTTGCTCTTTCCAAATATTGAAACGCGCTTTATTCATCAGCTCCAGTCCACCTGCATCCAACCAACCTAAATAGCCGTCCGGCGTCTGTATCCGATACCAGTTTTCCCTGCGATCATAGACTTTCAGTGGCGTTCCTAAAGTAGCTTGTGTACTCAATTCAGAAGAGTGTTTAGGCTGTGATCGAATATTGGCAACAGACAATTTCACGACAGCAAAAGATTCTTCTCCCACTATCTCGTCCGGCAGCACACGTATGCTATCCACATATCCAATACCGACACTTTCTAGCCGTCGGCGCAAGTCTTCATAGGCGTCCGGCTGATTGGTGACGCCATTCAGTTGTACTGCTCCAGCTTTGCTTTCCGCCTCTATTTCAAATAGGGCGATACGCTTGTCAGGAATGTATTGAGTGCGCACTTCGTCGATGACTTCTTCTACCATTTGAGTCGATTCGGAGCAGGCGAAGAGGAGCAAAGCAAGTAAAATGGAGAGGTATTTCATGAACTGCTGTTTTGATAATTTTTACAGGCTAGTGCGACGACCTCGTTTCCCACGAGGTTGTCGCTTTCCAAGCACTTTATTAATAGTAGCATTCAATAGCGAAAGTAGCTAATTTTTAGGGAAACGGATTTGTATCAAAATACTGAGTAGCTACGTTTAATAGGAACAATAAAAACCGATGAACATGAGAAAGATAACACTTTTATTAGCTGCCAGCATCTGCCTATGCAGCCACGATCTATTCCTCAAAACCTACACTTACCAACTAGAATCGTACCAAGACACCGAATTATTCTTGTACAGCGGCAATTTTGATGCCAGCGAAGGCGCATTGGCGCAACAAACACTGACTGACACGCGCGTCGTAGGACCGAATTACGATTTCATTCCCAACGACAAAGCCTATTCTGCCAAACAAGACATCACTTACCTCAGCATGACGACTGGAGAAGCCGGAACTTATGTAGCAGGTATGAAAACGATTACTACTGCCAAAGATTGGAAAGCCGCAGATTTTGAACTCTATCTGGAAGAAAAGGGCTTGGAAAATGTATTGGCGGAGCGACAAGAGCAGAATTTGCGGGAAATGGATGCCAACTTACAACACACCCAATACGTCAAAGCCATTCTTCAAATCGAAGATGAATATAGTGCACATCATGCGATGACATTGGGACATGACTTAGAATTAGTTGTACTCACCAATCCGTATTTGCAGACGGTGGGTGATGCTTTGGTATTTCAATTGCTAGTCAAAGGAAAGCCCATCGCCAATCATCCCATCCGCTACAGTTGGCGCAATGCAGAAACCGCTATCGCCATGGAAAGACGCGTCAAAACTGATCGAAATGGCTTGGTGCGACTGGCAGCGGAGGCAAGTGGACAATGGTATTTATCGGCTACTTATTTAGAAGCTGTTGATGACAAGGAAGGTAATTATCAGTCAAGTGGAGCGACGTTGACGTTTGAGATTTTGGAGTAACACATGGGTCATGATTTATAGTCTATGATTCATAATCCATGACCCACTAAGCCGCCACCTCCAGCTGCTGCTGTATCAACTGCTGAATACTCGCCATATCATCTACGCTGACCAAACGATCAGCGATAAATGAGCGATAGCCGTTGTCATTGACTGACCAGAAGACAATTTGTCTAGGCGTGGAACGTCTTTTAATCTTCAAGCGACCACTAGGTAAGAAAGCCGGATTCAATGTCGCTAACTTGCTCACTACTGCTCCATCTTTCCGTCGAAAACGCAAGATCATCAAGTTCTTCATCATCTTCGCTTTAGCTTGCTCTACTTTCCAAGCAATGCGCTGTCCTTCTGCCAATGTGTAGCCGATCTCAACCATCGCGTGTGCCAGTTCCATGACTTCTGACCGATCTTTTAATTCATTTTTCATAGTCAATCTTCTTTAGAGCTTGTTTGGAGCTAGTCTTTCGAGCTACCTGCGCCAGATTTTATTCTGTCCTTCGTTGCTCATCACTCAGGTAGTTCAGGCTATAATTGCTCTTCGCTCAGCAAAGAGAACCCTTTATCCCTTTACTTCGCTGGCTAGGACAAAATTTGTCAGCAGTCGCCTCAAAATTCAACTCCAGACAAGCTATTTAAAACAAGTCGTTTTGACCTGTCTGCTCGTATTGTAAAAATAAACAAATTGTTTAAAATAAACAAAACAAATCGTGTTATAGTTGAGCTATCGGTTATCAAATAAACCGCTTCTACTCAATCGCTATTTTCTGTATCTTTGCGTCTGTTTTTCATTGTATATGAGGAAGTTATCGGTGCCATCAAACTGGTACGAGCCGATCATTTTCTACTATAAAAGCGTTTCATACAAAACACAGAATCATGCCCGAAGGAAGAGGAACTTTTCGTTCATTGCCTAAAGTCTTATTGCTCGTAACCATTGTTGGCTTGAGCGTATTTTTGTTGTTGCGCTTTGCTGGAGAAGGCAAATTGGGCGGCGGTGGCAATTACACAAATATTCCAGAGGAGTATCAATTGACCTATCGTCCGGCAGAATTTCAAGGGCAGATCGACGACGAAAATGCGCTTGCCATCCTCACCAATCCGAATCGCTATCAACGCGAGTTCAATGATCTCGTATATGAGTTCAATATGTCTCTTCTCAATCATGTCGCCGACCGCATGGGCTTGAATGCTACTCAAAAGCGCGAAGTACAGCGCGAGTACGATAAGCACCACGAATACATCAAAGGCATGTACTACAATGACTTTATTACCCTAAAAGACACGACCTCGATGGCGTACAAAAGCTGGTATGGGACAGAAATGACGGATGCCGTTGCTTTTATGGAAGAAGTATCTTCAAAATACACTTGCTTTCTAGTCAATTTGGTTATCGGCGCAGTGTTACCGCTTCAAGGTGGTGCTATGGCTGCCAAAGGGAATCGTGTGGAAACGCCCTGTGGTGTCGCACTCACAGAAGGCTTACGTCCGATGATTAAACGTTTGCAAGAGCGCGCCGCTATTGAAGATTTTACACGCTCGCAAGGACTCATACAAGAACGAGTCGAACGAGCGATTGCGGAATTGGCTACAATGGAAGTGGAAGACGCAAAGGCGCTGAGTCGGCAATTGCGGACCAAAGTATTGGGTTTTGATGTCTCGACGACAGATGTGGAGATTTCGGCAATGGGACTCATCAAAATCGGCTTTGACCTGCAAAAACAATTCAACATCAAGGTCAATCGACAAACTGGAGAAGTACTCGTTACCTTGCCTCAGCCAGAAATTTTATCTCTAGAAGTCTATCCTCGCGTCGATAAAATGGACATCGGTTGGATGCGCGAACTCAAAAGTGCTGACTTTAATGCTGATATGGAGGCTTTGGCAGAAGCCTTTCGAGAGGATGCTCGCGACAGCAATATTTTTAATGATGCTAAACAACAAGCTGCCGACTTGATGGATACAATGTTGTCGCCACTGGTGTCTTCTTTGGGCAGTAAATATCAGTTGCGTGTCCGCTTTGAAGGGCGTATTGATAGTGATTTTCCAACGACGGTGCAGGAGCCGATTGTGGTGCAGTAAAGCCGATCATCTTTATCGCTTTTGGCTGATTTTTCCGATCTTGCGTCCTCTAATTGGTGTAGAACAAAAAAATTATTCCCGATAACCTGTTCTGTCCCGATAGCTATCTGGCTCAGAAGTTATCGAGAATAATTTTCATTGAACTCAGACAAACACAACATGAAAGCTGTCCTTTGCGAAGCCTTTGCCCCCATCGACCAACTTCAAGTCAAAGACATTCCTTCACCCACACCTAAGCCACACGAAGTCCTCATCGACATCAAAGCTGCTGGCGTCAATTTTCCGGATGGATTGATGGCGCAAGGTTTGTATCAATTCAAGCCAGAACTGCCATTTGTGCTAGGTTCTGAATTTGCAGGCGTCGTCAGTGCGACGGGAGAAAAAGCTTCTTTTCTACCAGTTGGTACGCGGGTCGCAGGTTTTGATATGACGGGTGCATTCGCAGAGCAAATGACCTTACCCGCTATGCAATGCCTACCGCTACCGGATGAAGTGAGTTTTGAGCAAGGCGCAACTTTTCTGATTACCTATGGCACCGCTTATCATGCACTCAAAGACAGAGCGCAGTTGAAAACGGGGGAGACGGTCGTCGTACTTGGTGCAGCAGGCGGTGTAGGTATTGCAACAGTAGCATTGGCAAAATTAATGGGTGCAAAAGTGGTCGCTGTGGCATCGACAGCGGAGAAGTTAGCGTTCTGTAAAGAGCATGGAGCAGATGTGCTCGTCAATTATAAAGAAGAAGATTTATCCAAAGCTTTGAAAGCATTGCCGGATGGCGTGGATGTGATTTGTGATCCGGTGGGTGGTGCACATTCCGAAGCAGCTTTGCGGCGATTGAATTATGGTGGTCGATTGCTAGTTATTGGGTTCACGACTGGTGACATTCCAAAAATTCCACTTAACTTGCCATTGTTGAAATCTTGTCAGATCGTTGGTGTCTTTTGGGGAAAATTTTTACAGACTTTCCCCGGTGAAGCCTTGAGCAATCATACGCAGCTACTCAACTGGATAGCTGACCGCCAGTTGAATCCACCCATACAGCGCAGTTTCCCATTAGAAGATATTCAAGAGGCGTTGCATTGGATAGGAGATCGCAAAGTGATGGGAAAGATCGTTTTGGTGACGGAGTAGCTCTTATGCTCTATGCCATCCCATCGTTATAATTTGGCTGACTTTCTCATTCCATAAAACATGATATATAATTGACCAGTTAATATTGGAGCATTTTAAAACAAACAAAATTCATTTCACTCGATAAATAACTTTTTAATCTATAATGAGATATATATTACTTCTAAGCAGCTTATTTCTAAGCGCATTTTTACACGCCCAATTAAACGCAGAACTCGTCGGTAACCTACGCTATGACCCATCTGTCAATGACGTTTGGGGATGGGTAGACACCTCCGACAACAATACTGAATATGCCATAGTCGGCTTACAAAATGGCGTCTCCGTCGTCAGTCTAGCAGACCCTAGCAATCCGAGAGAAGTCGGTTTTGCCAGTGGTCCTTCTTCGGGCTGGAGAGACATGAAAACTTGGGGCAACTTCGGTTATGCCATCAACGAAACTGGAGCTGGTTTACTGGTCATGGATCTATCGGCTGTGCCGGATAGTCTACCGTTTTATTATTGGGCACCTTTGCTCCCGGAATTGGGAACGCTTAGTACTTGTCACAATTTGTACATCGACGAATTTGGTGTGGCTTATTTGACCGGATGCAACCTCAATAATGGAGGTCCCATCATGGTCGATGTCGCTTCTGATCCCGGCAACCCAATTTATATTGGTCGTACGCCCAATCGCTATGCACACGACGTCTACGCAAGAAATAATTTGCTCTATACTTCTGACATTTACGACGGTATTTTCTCTGTCTATGACGTCAGTGACAAGCAATCCCCAGAGTTTTTGGGTTCAGCAGAAACGCCTTTTTTGTTTACCCACAATGTATGGCTATCAGATGATGGACAGACCGCCTACACGACAGATGAGCGTGCCAATGCGCCTGTCGCTGCTTACGATATTTCCAATTTTGACAACATCCAGAAGATAGATGAATTTCGCCCCACAGAAACCATCAACACAGGCGTCATTCCCCATAATGTCCACGTCATCGATGACTTTTTATCTATCTCTCACTATAGCGATGGTCTAGTCGTCGTTGATGCACAGCGTCCCAACAATTTGATCGAAGTCGCTAACTACGACACATTTAGAGGTCAAGGTCAGGGATTCTCTGGTGCTTGGGGGGCTTATCCTTTCTTGCCTTCGGGGTTGACATTGGTTTCTGATCGCTCCAATGGGTTGTTTGTCGTCGATGTCGATTATGTATCAGCAGCTTACTTGGAAGGTTTGGTACGTGACAAAGTATCCGGTGATCTATTGGGTGATGTACGTGTCGAACTAGATGCACCGAAAGCAAAACGCGACTTCTCCAACTTTCAAGGCGAATTTGCGACCGGGACGCCCACTTCTGGAACCTATAGCGCAAGATTTTCAAAGCTTGGCTACCGCTCTGCTACCGTTGAAGTCGATCTATCAAATGGAGAAGTCACAGAATTAGAGGTAGAACTAGAACCTAGGATTCGTATTGGCGTATTTGGGACGGTCGTTGATGAAGAAAATGGCAATCCCATTAGCAATGCAAAAGTAGCCGTTGTGGGGGAAGAAATCACCTATACAGCAGAAACCAATGAGCGTGGCGAGTTTACGATCACAGATGTATTTGAGGGTGAGTATGAAGTGGTGTTGGGTGCTTGGGGCTATCGCCAAAAAGCGATGTCTATCTCAGGTGCAGAAGATATAACAGTGGAAGTACAACTGAAGGAAGGATATGAGGACGACTTTGCGCTGGATTTGGGCTGGGAAGTGATAGATGGTGCAGAGACTGGAAATTGGGAGCTAGGTGAACCAATTGGGACACTAGATGGTGAAGAATTTTTCAATCCTGAGTTTGACCTAGATGATGACCTAGGCAATCAATGCTATGTAACCGGAAATGGCGGTGGTGGCATTGGGACGGATGATGTGGACAATGGAGTGACGACCTTGCTATCGCCATGGATGGACTTGACAGACTACACTTCTCCTGAGCTGAGTTATCAGACTTGGTTTATCAATGCCGGCGGCAATTCTGCACCCAATGATTTTCTTAGTATCAGTATCACCAATCAAATAGATACTATTCTGATTGATGAAGTTAGAGGATTTGCGAGCAGTTGGCGACCACGTCTAAAATATGAATTGGCATTTATTTTAGAACTCACAGATAGTATGCGACTGATTGTCGAAACAAGTGACCTACAAGCTAGTGGTCATCTCGTAGAAGCCGCTTTTGATGGCTTTTTGGTAGAAGAAGGGGATGCAGTAAATACGGCAGCGACTTTATTGGACGTTGATTTTGGCGTTCATCCCAATCCATTTAGCGATCAGCTTTGGCTAGACCTGCCTGAATTGAACAATAGTGATGTCGCTATACAGATTTATAACAATCTAGGACAAATCATACATCGAGAATTTATAGACACTGCCAGATCGATGCCGTTGAACTTGGCGAATGATTTATCATCCGGTGTTTATTGGATACAATTGATCGTAGATGGTCAGTCGACTATCGCCAAACGTGTGATTAAGCAATAGACCTATTCTAATCAGGGGAAAAGCGATACCGGACGTCTAGTTTGTATCGCTTTTTCTTTTTAAACTATTCACTATGAGACATCTGTTGCTACTCTTATTTCCCCTTTTGCTACTGGGTTGTGAGGAAAACAATACAGCCAAAGAACTCAAACTAGCGCACGGACTCGATGTCACCCATCCCGTCCATCAGGGTATGGTCTATATGGCAGAAAAGGTAGCCGAAAAGTCAGAAGGGCAGTTGAAAATTGCGATTTATCCGAGTCAGCAATTGGGTACAGAGCGGCAATGTCTGGAGCTACTACAAATCGGTAGTCTTGCCATGACCAAAGTATCCGCTGCGGTCATGGAAAATTTCGCACCTAGCTATCGCGTCTTGAGTCTGCCCTATGTGTTCAGAAGTCGCGAACACGCCTACAATGTTCAGGATAGCGAATTGGGGAAAAGTTTACTGCGAGAAGGTAGCGACTATTGGCTGCGCGGACTCACTTACTTCGATGCTGGACAGCGCTCTTTTTATACCAAAGAACGTCCCGTAGAGCAGCCGAGCGACCTGGAAGGCCTCAAAGTACGGGTCATGCCGAGCGCATCTGCCATGCAGTTGGTCAGCTCTTTGGGCGGTTCTCCTACACCTATCTCTTGGGGCGAACTCTACACCGCTCTACAACAAGGCATCGTCGATGGAGCAGAGAACAATCCACCGAGTTTCTATACCTCCCGCCACTACGAAATCTGCAAATACTACTCCTTAAATGAGCACACTGCCGTCCCTGATTTATTGGTCATCGGTACGCCCGTTTGGGACAATCTAAGCGAACAAGAGCGCACTTGGCTACAAGAAGCTGCCGACGAAGCAACTACTTATCAAAGAGACCTTTGGGTCAAATCTGAGGAAGAAGCCCTGACCGCCGTCAAAGCCGCAGGTGTAGAAGTCATCCGCCCGGATAAATCACAATTTATGGCGAAAACGGCAGCTATTCTGGAAGGCTTCAAAGATGAACCAGAACTGTATGAATTGATCCAGCAAATACAGGCAATAGAGTAGAACATACCATCTCTTCGAGCCATCTATTTTGCCTATCTTTGTTCTAAAACAAATGCCGCGCAAAATGACAATTCGATACTGGCTCATTATTCCATTTTTAGCCCTCTTGCCCCTTTCCATCTTTGCTCAAAAGATAACGCCTATCATGACAGAGGCAATGCCAGCTTCTGTAGAATTTGCACAAGAGATCACTGCCGAAGAGATGCGCGAAATTCTTACCGTTCTAGCTTCTGATGAGTATGAAGGTAGAGAAACCGGAACGGCAGGACAGCGCAAAGCAGCCGACTATATCGCTGGACTCTTCAAAGAGATGGGAATGCCTGCCTTTCTGGATGGTAATTCCTACTTTCAAGAGATCATTTTCACTGGAGAAAACTGGAATGAAGCCGCCATCAAAATCAATGATACCGAATACCGAAATATGCGCGATTTTTATGCTTTCCCGACGCGCAATGGTTCATTAGAAACAACAACTATTGATGAAATCATCTTTTTGGGCTACGGCATAGAAGATGGTCGATATAGCGACTACGCTGGAAAAGATGTCAATGGAAAAATCGGTCTCATCTATGCAGGAGAGCCACGCGATAAAGACGGCAATTTCTTACTAACCAAAAGCCAAACAGCTAGCGAATGGACAGGTGATTGGGAAAGAAAAGTGCGATTGGCGAAAGAAAAAGGCGTTAAATTATTATTGATTGTCGATCCGGATGTAAAGAAAAATATAGCAGAAAATCGTCGGCAGCTACTGAGCTATAATATGAAGTTGGGTGGTCAGGCGTACGATACGGATGAGTTTGTGCCACATGTTTATATTTCGTCTACAATGGCGCGAGATCTAGTAAGTCAACGCTTCAAAAAGCTGGTAAAAGCTAGAGATAAAATCGCTAAGAAAGGTAAATTGAAAAAGGTCGAGATACCGACAGATATGACCATCACTTTGGACAAAAATTTGCGGCAGTTGATTGGTTCTAATGTGCTCGGCTATGTAGAAGGTAGTAACCCAAATTTGAAAGATGAAGTCGTTGTCGTGACGGCGCATTACGATCACTTGGGGGCTCGTGGAAAGAGCATCTTCAATGGTGCAGACGACAATGCTTCCGGTACAACCACTGTGCTAGAAGTCGCTGAATCTTTTGCCGCCGCCAAAGCTGCCGGAGTCGGTCCCAGACGCAGCGTATTGTTTATGTTGGTGTCGGGAGAAGAAAAGGGTTTGTTAGGCTCTCAGTATTATGCAGAATTTCCGATCTTCCCTATCGAAAAAACCGTCGCTAACATCAATGTCGATATGGTCGGTCGTGTCGATAAAAAATATGAAGATAATCCGAATTATATCTACGTCATCGGTTCTGATCGTTTGAGTACAGAATTGCACGAAATCAATGAAACGGCGAATAAAACCTACACCAATCTCGTTCTAGACTACACTTACAACGATGATAACGACCCGAATCGCTACTACTATCGCTCTGATCACTACAATTTTGCGAAAAAAGGCATTCCAGCTATTTTTTATTTCAATGGCACACACGTAGACTATCATCGTCCTTCGGACACGGTCGATAAAATTAACTTTGAGAAGATGGAAAAGATTGGGCGCTTGGTGTTTCATACGACTTGGGAGTTGGCAAATCGAGATAAGCGAATTGAGGTGGATGTGAAGGGAAGGAATTAGATGTGAGATAATCCGATTTATTTGGACAAATATTGAAACCACTTGATATCTAAATCTAATATGCTTAAATTCCAACTTTATAAACAATGTAATAGATAAATTTTCCCTATGCAGTGTCCTACCAAAAGACTTATTAGATACATGGAATCTACCTATGTAAAAAACAACAGAATATTAGAATGCATCAATTTTTTGGATAGAACTATACCATCAAACTCTATTCATAGAAGCGAGCTAATCAGTTTGAATGCAAGGGCTTATGAAATTATGCAACATCAGAGAATGGGTACTATTAGGATTGATGATGTTGCATTAAATCAGCTAAGATTTAGTCTAGTAAAATTAATTGAACATATAGGTAAAGTAGAAGGAAAGTATATCGAAGTTATCGCTAATAATGAAGTTCAGAATAATGTTGGGTTAAAGAAAGGACAGTCTACTACAAGAAAAGGGGAAAAAACGAGCAGCCAAAATCAAGTAGTCAACTCACTTATTGGTATCCTATTGATAATAGTAGTAGGACTATTAGGAATAATACTTCTAGGAGAGGCTAATGTCTCTAAAAGTAGTAATGAAGATACTGATACTGTACCTATTAATTCAGGAGATATTAGTTCTTTTGGTAGTACCAATCCCATTGATGATATTACTACCTGGGATATGAGTTCAAAAACTGATGTTTGGGCATTATTTCTACCTGGAGGATATGATAACATCGATTAAGCAATAAGAGTTAGAGATGGATATACAAAGTGGCAAAGTATAAATATCATGAAACTCAGTAATAGTAGGTTTTATCTATTTATATTCGGAGGAACTTTATCCGAGGTAAAAAGTATGCGTAGTAATGGTATTAAAAGAAGATGGAACAGGTCAAAAGCCATTCCCATAGATAAGTGTAAGCCATCTCAGGTCGTTAATAAAGAATACTTTGAATGTGATCATTTAAATTACTTATTAGACTAGTGTACTAGAAATTACTTACTACATGCAAAAATGTAAATTGTATCTATTTTCCAGTATTTTCTTCCACAATCATTAATTCATTATGACAACAGTTGAAGCTTTTGAACAAATCGCGAGTAGTCTAGCCTTACTCGATCCAGAGAAAGTAGCTGCTTTGTCTGCACCCAAAACAATGGCTGATCGAGTGGAAGAACTAATTTACAGAAAGAAAGATCAGTTGATTACATCGGAAGAAAATACAGAACTAGAAAAATATCTAGCTCTGGATTTATTAATTGGTCTGGCGAAAGCACGGGCAAAAGTTTTACTGTATCAATCATGAGTCGATATGTTTCCCGAGAAATACGTGTAAAAGTAGAAGAACGTGCCAATTTTAGATGCGAGTACCGTAGGATTCACGCCGATGACTCCTTCTTACCTCTTCAAATAGAACACATCATTAGTCTCAAACACGGTGGAGGTAGTGAACTAGAAAATTTGGCTTTAGCTTGCCCTCACTGTAACCAGAATAAAGGTACAGATTTGACTACTTTTTTGGAAGACTATCAGGATATCGTACCTCTTTATCATCCTAGGTTGCAAGTATGGTTTGATCACTTCAAAGTAGAAGACGGAGAAATAATTGCTAAAACTAGAATTGCTGAAGCAACTATAAAACTTTTGAAGTTAAACGAAGCAGAGCGTCTAATTCAGCGTAGTTTATTGATGTCTATTGGTCGTTATCCATAAAAAATTAAAGCAAAACTTCCCATGAGAAAGTATCTCTTCCTCCTCCCCCTTTTCGTCATTATGGGCTTCACTTACATCAAAAGTGTGAAAGCCGATAAGATTCGGATCAATGATAAAACATCTGTGGCAAAATTGCTGGAAGAGCTCGGCGACAAACCGATGCCACACAAACCCAATCGCCGAATGTCGGGTGTCTCCGCTCAGGAAGGACGTTATCTGATCTATACTGGATTTGCGAAGAACAGCAAAGGCAAGTCAACGAGTAAACAAAGCGCGCATTTCGTCTGTACTTCTTGCCACAATATGCAGCGCGACGAGCCGGATTTAAGTAAGATCGATCCCGAAGCCAAATTGGATTTTGTAGCGGAACGAGGCTTACCTTTTTTGCAAGGAACTGCCCTCTATGGCGCAGTCAATCGCAGCAGTTTTTACAATGGCGACTACTATAAAAAATACGGTGATCTCGTCGATCCGGCAAGAAATAATCTAAGAGAAGCCATTCAGTTATGTGCCATAGAATGTGCGCAAGGACGACGATTGAAAGACTGGGAAATAGAGTCAATTTTGGCATACTTGTGGACGATTGATTTGAAATTAGGGGATTTGTTTTTGAATGGAGAAGAGATTGACCTTATTGCGGAAGCGGTGGAGACAGAAAGCGGACAATCAACAGCTATCGAGCTGATTAAGTCCAAATATCTATCAGGCTCACCTGCTACTTTCGTCGCGCCACCGGAAGATCGAAAAGAAGGCTACGAAGACATCGTAGGCGATCCTCAAAATGGGCAGCGCATCTACGAACTGAGCTGTCTGCACTGCCACGAAGATCAGCGCTATTCGCTATTCGATCTGGATGATGCGGAGTATACTTTCGACTTTTTGGACAAACACATGGCGAGGTACACGCGCTACTCTTTGTATCAAGTAGGTCGCTATGGTACCTCTCCCCTACCAGGTAAACGGTCGTATATGCCGCACTACACGCAAGAAAAAATGAGCAATCAGCAGATGGAAGATTTGAGGGCGTATATAGAGCAAGAAGCTACAAAGTAGTATTCTTCTTCTATCAAAGCTTCATCCTCGTAGGAAACGAGGGCGAAGCAAGCACACAAAAATGGATCGAAAAATCCTACATATCGACATGGATGCCTTCTATGCATCTATCGAGCAGCGCGATCATCCTGAGCTGCGTGGTAAGCCTATAGCCGTAGGTGGCAGCAGTCGTCGCGGTGTTGTGGCATCGGCTAGTTATGAAGCCCGTCGATTTGGTGTGCGTTCTGCTATGCCGAGTATCACCGCTATGCGTCGTTGTCCCGAACTTATTTTTGTCAAGTGGAATTTTGAGCGTTATCGAGAAGCTTCTCAGCAGATTCGGGCGATTTTTTTGGAGTACACGGACTTGGTAGAACCACTTTCGCTGGATGAAGCGTATCTGGACATCAGCGACCATGAGCGTTCCGGTGCAGCAATCGCCCTTGAAATCCGTCAACGCATTCAAGAAACGACACAACTCACCGCTTCAGCAGGTATTTCTTTTAATAAATTTCTCGCTAAAACCGCATCGGACATCAACAAACCGAACGGACAAAAAGAAATCACTAGAGCGGAAGCTCCTGCTTTCATAGATGCACTCCCGATTGAAAAATTTCATGGTATCGGGAAAGTGACGGCTAAGAAAATGCACAACATGGGGTTGCGGACTGGTGCAGACCTCAAAAAATGGACAGAAATTCAGATGGTGCAAAGATTTGGGAAGGTCGGGCGACATTATTATCGCATTGTACACGCCCAAGATCAGCGCCCCGTCAATCCCAATCGCATCCGAAAATCTATAGGCGCAGAAAGAACCCATAAAACAGATTTGACAGATTTGGCAGAGATGAAAGAAAAACTGGATTACCTTGCCCATATCATCCACAAAACGATGACTGAAAAAGACAATTTTGGACGGACGTTGACGCTAAAAATAAAGACACCAGAGTTCAAAATACTGACGCGCTCGCGTTCTTTTAGTCATGAAATTCGGGAGTTGGAACAACTAAAAAAAGTGGCACACGAGCTTTTGATTGCACATAGAGATGAGTTTGTGGCGGCGCGATTACTAGGGCTTTCGGTATCTAATCTGGAGCGGGAGCAGATAGGCGTTGGGGTGCAGTTGTCGTTTGATTTTTAGCTGATCAACTTCGTAACATGTCTTAAAAAATCCATTATTTATCTGTTCAATCTCCCGATCTTTGGGACAATCCGCGTTTCCATCATATCCCATATACAATTTTTCGTTTCTATTCATCCAAAAGTATTTATCTTTACCCTTTATCTCACAACAATATGTTTGACTATAGATACCTTTATGTCTTCAAAGTGCGTGGAGACGGATTGTACAAAATTGGGATTTCTAAGAACTGGCAAAGACGACGTCGGCAGATAGAAGATACCAAAAGTCAGCGCGTTCGTTTGAAGCTATTGATCGCTGTGCCACTGGTCGCTGCTGGATTTTGGGAGCGACGATTACACCGAAAATTTAATTTGAAGCGCAAACGTTTAAAAGGCGTATCCGGCGGTACAGAATTTTTTGAACTCAATGGCTATGATGGTCGCATTGGGGTACGGGGCGAAGTGATTAAATACTTTCTGTTTCAGATGTTGATGCTCACATTTGCCTTTTTGACAATTGGACTCCTATTACTCAACATCAGCTGGATGGATTTTTGGAATGCTATACTGAATCGAATATGAAAAAGATAGACTATCTACTCAGTTTTGTGATTTGTTGTGTGCTTCTTACAACTACAAACGCCCAGCGCATTGACTACTCAGACGATTTTCTCCAAAAATTGGAGCAGCTTCACTTGTCTGTCGTAGAACCAATGGATGCTGGTTACAAAGATGTCATGGTGCTCAAAAATGATGTGGAAGGCTATGATTTTGCCATTCGGTCGCGGAAAGAGAAGCTGGAAATCCGATATATCTTAGAAGCATACGATGCTACCAACATCATGCACCAACTTCCACATCTTCGTTTCCTACGAATGCTGACTCACTTAGCTACCAACGAAGAAAATAGTTTACCGCTTGCCACTCACGAACTGCCACAAGAAGATGTCACATCACTGTTCGGTGCAGATTGGGGCAAAGTCGCCTACTTTCAACCCAAAGGTAGATTCACACACTGGCGGCATGCCAAACTATTGAGTCTCTACAAAGCGGAGCGTGGCATGGCGCATATTTTGTTCTTGTACAATAAATCAGGACTAGCTTTGGACGATCGCTTTTACGCAGTGCAGTTTTACCGTGAACAATGAGTCATAAACTATAATCCATGACTCATAAACAAACAACCTTCTTCGTCATGCACTGTTTGAATCTCCAAAAGCTAGAACATGAAAATTCGTTTGGTGCCGCATGAAGAGATAGATCGCTTACTTTGGGATAGTTGCATTCATTATGCCGGAAACGGCAATGTCTTTGGCTATACTTGGTTTTTGAATAATGTAACCAAAGAGTGGGACGCGCTAGTAGAAGGCGAATACGAATCGGTGCTACCACTGCCCAAGACACTAGATCGCTTGAATCGACCCATCCTGCGGCAGCCAAATTTGATACGAGAGCTGGGCGTGTATTCTGTGCATATTTTATCGCCCAAACGATTAGGTGCATTTCTAAAAGCCATCCCGGATAGCTACAAAAGTGTACAACTCGCTTTGAATGAGCGCAATGTCTTTGAGAGCGGCAATACATTTGACTGGCAAGAGCAACATAATCATCAATTGCTCCTGACACCCAACTATGATGCCCACTACGCCAACTACGAAAATGAATTGGTCGAGCAACTGAAAGTACAGCGTGATCTGCTCATCCCTATTTCCAATATCAAACCGGAACGACTTGCCGACTTTTACAAACAACACACCAAAGATCGGACGCAGGTGGAAGAAAAATTTCATGCCATACAGCGCATCATGTACAATGCGTTGCATAGAGGGGCAGGATTTTCGACAGGTGTTACTGACCTAGAAGGCAATTTATTGGCAGCCAATTGCTTCATTTATGGACATAAGAAAGCGTTGAGCTGGTTACCTATAGAATCGAAGGCTGGCAAAGAGGTCGGCGCATTGAATGTTTTGCTCGATCAGTTTATTCAGTCGAATGCTGGGCGACCATTGATTTTGGATTTTAATACACATGAGGAATATCCGCTGGCATTCGGAGCGCAGCAGAACATTTATTATCAACTGGAAAAGGAAGAAAGGTCGTTTGCTTTTTTAGATAAGTTAAAGTTTTGAACGTGAGAAAAGTTGAGAGCGCAAGGAGAGAACATTGCTTCGCTAGTCTCATGCAACCATGAACTCATTTGCTCTTCGGCTCAATTTACTTAGAACGCCAAATGTCATCCGAAAGGTAAGAGCTCTTTTATATAAATAACAACAAATACACGTTATTTTAATTTGGATGAACTGTCCATGATTTAATCTTCATTAAGACACACAACGTAATGACTATTCAATCATAGTAAGTTCCATATGACCCTCAAGGAAAGTAAAACAAACATATGAAAGACAAAAACAAGTGACTACAATCGCCGACTACAACCCATACTTTGCACTTTAAATCTCTCTGAAACAAGTTCCGAATCTGAATTTTTCAACAGGCAAACGCGCTCGCCGACCTTTTATCTGTTAACAATCAATGGCTAACAACAAATTATTCTATCGCCATAGCTTCTCGTATAGTCTGACAAAAAATATGATGAATCAACCGATAATCAGTTTATTAAACAATTAAATTTACTTCACCAAAGCACTTCTGTAACGTCTTGCAACACGCTAAAAATAGCAACTAGTAGAATGTCCTCTACATTTGTGGAATCAAAAGGGGACTTACAGCGAGCAATATAATTACTCGCTGCAACTTCATCAAGGAATAAATCTTACTTCAAGCAACCATTCGAGCTAACGCTGTACCTTATGGACTAATAAATACACAAACCATGCAACAAAAAGCACCCGTTACAAAAATACTGTTACTACTATTTGCTATCCTTTTCAATAGCAAAATAATCACCGCCCAAAACCAACCCAATATCCTCATTGTCATCACCGATGATATGGGCGTGGATGTACTTAATGGCTATCAAAACAGCGAAAACCTGCCAATCACACCCACTTTGGATGGGTTGCGCGAGCGTGGTTTGACTTTCCAAAACGTGTGGGCAACACCACAATGTACACCCACTCGTGCAGCCCTGCTTACAGGAAAGTACGCCAACAAAACGGGAGTGTTCAGCCCTAGAAATAATCTGAGTACCGATCACACTTCTATTTTTCAAGCCTTATCCGAAAGCACATCCGATGCTTATACGAATGCGGTCATTGGGAAGTGGCATATCGGGCAAAATGAGAATTTGGATCATCCTTCCGAGTTGGGTGTACAGTACTTTGATGGTTTTTTGTCCTCAGATGTAGGCGACTATTTCAATTGGACAAAAACGACAAATGGCGTCAACTCAACAGAAACGACTTACGCCACGACCTACTTCACAGACGCCGCTCTAGATTGGATCAATCAGCAAGAAAAACCTTGGCTACTATGGCTTGCACAAGGCGCACCTCACGCTCCGCAACATACGCCACCCGATTCTTTATTCACTACCCAACCTGTCGATAGCCGAGAACAACAGTACATCGCCATGATAGAAGCGATGGATACTGAAATTGGGCGACTGCTAGCATCCATGTCCAAAGAAGAACTAGACAATACGATTATCTTTTTCTTGGGCGACAATGGCACACCGAGTGCTTTTCTTCAAAATGCGCCACGTGGTCGCGGCAAAAGAAGCTTGTACCAAGGTGGCATTCATGTGCCTTTGATGGTAAGCGGAAAAGGTGTAGAGCGAATTGGGGAAATGGAAGGGGCATTAGTCAATACGCTAGACATCTACGCGACGGTGCTAGAATTGGCAGGCATTGAATTAGAAGGCGGCATTCACAACAGCTTTAGTTTTAAAGACTTACTGACGGATGACTCTGCTGCTAGCAGTCCATTCAATTTCACAGAAGGCTTTACGGGCGACACTTTGGGCTGGGCGATTCGGGATGAACGTTACAAGCTGATCAGCTATGAAGATGGTTGTCAGCAGTTTTACAACTTAATCGACGATCCTTTTGAAGCAAATGATTTGATCAACCAATTGAATCCCAACCAGTCGTCAATCAAAGCCACACTGGAAGCAGAAGCACAAACGAGAATCGACGCTTGGTCTTGCCGTGATGGCATTTTGAATGGGGCAGAAACAAGCATAGATGACTGTAATACGCAAGCGGAATGCGCATACGACAATTCACTGAGTACCACTAATATCGGTTGCTGTGAAACGCCTGAGATAGCGAGCATTTATGAAGAAGGTATTGATGGAAATGTCCGAAAAATCAGTACCAACAACTTCCCCAACCACGACTACTGCTTCAACCGAAATAGCCCCAACAGCATCCCTGCACCCATCAACTACGAGTTTGAAGTCGCTGCCTTTCCGGCTTTAGCTACCGAGTCCACGCCCGTCGTAAGAGACAATGGTCGCCCTGCAAGATATTACGGTGTTGCCATCAATGGCGTCTTGATCGCACCTGCACCTGCCGAACCTTTCATCTTTGAAAATACGGAAACGGGCGAATACAATTGGGATTGGGTGTTCGAGCCGACCACCAATCAAGGCGATGGAAGAGATTTGGTGGCGTTGGACTGTTCTTCAGCTCATACAGGAAGGCAGGGCTACCATTATCATGGCAATATGTTTGGTTTGGCAGAAGCGATAGCAGCAGGTAGTTCTACAAGCACAGACGTACCCGAAGCGCCGATTCAAGTCGGTTGGGCATCAGATGGTTTTCCCATTTTGTATCGTTTTGGACCCAACGAAAATGGAAATCTGAGCCTACTCCACCCAAGCTACAAACTACGCTTAGGCGAACGCCCTGGCGATGGTATCTCTGTCCCTTGTGGATCTTACAATGGTAAATACACCCGTGATTTTGAGTACGATTCTAGCATCGGTGATTTGGATGAATGCAATGGTATCGAACGTTCCATAACACTGACTACAGCACAAGGAATAGAAACCTTTGACTATTTCTATATCATCACGGATAGCTTCCCCCAAATCGGTCGCTGCCTCATGGGTACGCCTTCTGCTACTTTCGATAACAGCAATCGAGGAACGCCCGTCAGTACTGAGCATATCAAAGCCAAAACAGATTACAATCTATTACTCAGTTTTGATCAAGCGAGCGAAGAACTTTTCCTCTTTTTCACCGCACAAACGGAAGGCATATACTATTTAGAAGTCTTTGATACTCAGGGAAAATGCATGACGAGCTATATTTTCAATGCTACTCATCGAGAACAAGAGATTTATGAGCATTTACATCTGTATAATCTTCCTTCGAGTATGTATTTTGTGAAGTTGAGTTCTAGACTTGGTTTTGAGACGAAGTCGTTTGTGCGATGATCTGTCAATAGAAGAAGTTCTTCTTATTGGCATCTTTCTACCCATCATCAGTATATCCCTGAGTAAAGGTGAAAACGAACTCCTCATCCCCAAAAATCTATCTATTGATACACAACAATCAATAGAACACCAACCATGAGTAAAAGAAAGATATTCGAGTTTTTGCGCGACCTTAATGACAACAATTCAAAAGACTGGATGGACGCCAATCGCGGCCGCTATGAAGAAGCCAAACAAATTTGGATAGCAGAATGTGGACGTATTTTGGATCGACTGGAAAAACATGATGATTACTTTAGCAAAATAAAGCCCAAAGACACCATTGAGCGCATTAATAACAACTTGCTCTATCATCCCAACAAGCCAACTTACAAAGATCATTTTGGATTTTCGCCTAGCTCGGGGAAAGGTTCAGGTATCTATGTGTCGGCAGGTACGAGTTATTCATTCATCGGCGGCGGCGTCCATAATCCCAGCAACGAAGTATTAAAACAAATTCGTGGTGCGATTGACTATGATGGGGAAGAGTTACAAAAAGCTATCGACAGCAAGACATTTCAGGGCTTTTGGGGTGGACTGGATGAAGACGAAGACAAATTGAAAACCAGTCCCAAAGGCTATACTCAAGACCACAAGCATATCGAACTGTTGAGACGCAAACACTTCACTGCCTCCAAACGCATCACACAACAAGACATTTTATCGGATGACTTTCCAGAGCTGATAGAAGAAGCTTATCTGAAATTGAAGCCACTGACGGACTATTTGGCTAAGGCATTGGATGAAGAGCGACTCTGAGCAAACCCATAAAACGTAGCTTTTTGGTATCTTGTCAGACGATCAATTTGAGTGTTATGATACCGAAACGACTATTGTTCATTGTTGTCCTACTACTAGGTCACAGTTTGCTTTTTGGACAGCAAAACAACGACTGTCTAGCTTTCCAAGACAAAAGCGAACAAAGTGGCTGGCAACGATGGGTGACTACATCTACTGTACTACTACAATATACGGACAGCGCTGCTCGTAGCCATCTCAATGGTCAACAGCAATGGACAGTTGCAGTCGGACTAAGTTATGTCGCTAGCGGACATTACTTTTTGAAGGCGACTATCACGCTACGACTGAGTCCTTTTGAGCCTTTTCCGCCCATTTTACAGGCAGAAACGCCATTTCATTTTTACTTTCTAAATGAAACAGATGTGACCTTGAAGACACTAACGCGAAGTGTACCAATGCGTGTGGATAAGACCTCCACTTATCGCTATGATGTCGATTTCATTTTGCCAAAACAAGCGGTCAAAAAGCTCAGGTCTAAAGAATTAGATCAACTAAAGTTATCATGGAAAGATCAGTTGTTAGTGTTTGAATTATATGACGTCGATTTTTTCAAGCGTCATTTTGATTGCTTAGATGCACATCTGTAATATCCTAAATCGCTTGACGAATAGCACGCGTACTCACCATGTGATGGGATGTGTCATAAACTGCTTTTCCGTCTTTCAAAACGATGATTTGTGGCGACTGATGGATGACACCAAGTTCGTCGGCTATGGCATTGGAGACGGCGCGATGATTGATGAGATCTAAGTAGTAAAATTCCAGCTCTCCTTCTGAAAAATCCCAGTCTGACTCCAGCTGATTTTTGACCATGCTACTGATGCCACATCGGATGCTATGTTTGAAAATGACAACTGGTTTTTGATGAGAAATTTCTACCAATTGCGCCAAAGCAACTGACTCATCTAGTACTTCCCATTGTTTCAATATATCGGCTTGCTGTATAGCGTTAAAACGATCCAAGAATCCCATTCCTATCAGTTTTTGTAATAATATATAATTGTAATCTACGTTTGTCTAAAAAGGTAATAGTGCTCCTAAAAGTTTGGTAAGACGTGCATTTTTTGTTGAACTAGCAAAATCAAGACATTTAGTACATCAAAATATTTTTGACAATATGTAGACAAATTTTACCCTTCGTTTGGTGTCTCTATAATAAATCCAAATTTAATTTTTATTTGTTATCTTGGGCACACACAATTCAATTCACAAAACTAATAGCGTGTATGAGAACAACCGATTCAGTAAAAGGAACAATGAAAAAGAGACTAAGCAAGGCAAGACTTATTTTGGACAAAGCAATTTCTCGCGTTTTAGAGATCAATAAACAGCTAAAAGAGTCCGCCACGACTGCCAACACCATGCTTAGAGATAATCTTAAAGCCGAGCTAGAATTGCTCAATAACATCATCGAACAGCAAGCCGGTTTGGTGAAGGTTTACGAAATGCAGTTGCAGCAGTTGTAAGTCAGAAAGAAAAATGCCGGAAATTCAGGATTGAATTTTCGGCATTTTTTGGTGTTAATCATTTGATCTCACTCAATTACCGCTCTCGATTAAAAATCGGTAACATCACCAAAGCGACCAATCCTAGTAAAACATTCGCCCCGATCTGTATAGAAAAGAAGACGATATTAGCGAATGAAAAAGCATCCGTCCCTTCTATGCCGTAAATCGTCAAACATTCCTGTACAAAGAATTGATACGCGCCCACACCACCCGGTGATGGTAATACAATACCAAATGCGCCAAATAAGAAAGTCATCAATCCGGTCTCCGCAGAAAGATGAACTGTTGGCTGAAAAGCTGAGAAAGCTAAGTAAGTCATCATGAAATACATGAACCAAATATTGATGCTGTGCGCGACAAACCAGACCGGACGATCAATGTTTCGGATACTCTGAATACCTTCCAAAAAACCTTTGACCATCCCTACGAGTCGCTGACCTAGTTTGGTACTCAACCAAAAAGCACGAAAAAAGTAAACGACGAAAAAGAGCAAGATCGCTGCGCCTATGAGTATCCAAAGTAGATAGGTATTGGTGAGGGAATTGAGTTTGGCAGCACCATCAAAATTGGCAGTAAAGTAAGACCAGAGCGTATCAAACTCCAGCAGCAGCGCAATCCCAATCATCGTCAGCATCGTGATCGCATCAAAAATCCGATCCACGACAACCGTCCCCATCAATTTTTCTACTGGAATTTTCTCATAGCGAGACATGGTCGCTGCTCTCACAAATTCGCCCAATCTCGGAATCCCCAAATTGGTGAAATAACCCAACATGATGGTGAAAAAAGCATTCCAAAAACTAACTTGATGCCCCAATGGCTGAATCAACATTTGCCAGCGAATGGCACGACTGACATTGCTAACAATATAGCACAACAACACCACGCCGATCCACAGATAATTGACCGACCGAAAATCTTGCCATATTTTGTCGAGCAAGCTACAATCCTCCGTCGCGATGCCATTCTCCGCACAATAGGTGACATACTCACTTTGCTGAGAGCGATACAACAGATATAAAATCCCAATACCGATACTCGCAAAAAGTAAGGTTTTGAGTATATCTAGCCAGCGACTGTTGGATTGCATAGACATGATTTAAGACAGAGAGGTGGGTGATACATGAGCGCTCTCTCACCTCTCATGCATCACCTCTCGCGTATTGTTATAAAGCTTGAATAATATCATACTGTGTCAAAATATGCAAATCCCCAGCACGATCTTTAGAAATCACCGCCGGGATTTTGCGGTCAAAGAACTTGCCGAGTTGTCGGAAGGATAGATCAGACTCGACAACCGGAAAAGGCGCACTCATGATCTCTTGAACGGCGACATTGGGGTGCTGCATTGGATTTTCTAAAATATAGGATAGGACATTGCTTTCTGTCACAGAACCGACGATCGTACCATTGTCCATAACAGGCATCTGAGAAATCTCTTTTTCGCGCATCAGATCAAAGACCTGACGCACACTTTCTGTCTGTTGGATACCAATAAATTCTTTGTCCTTTTTCATTTTGATGACGTCACGCACTTTCAGTTCATCTTCCAAAAAGCCACGCTCGCGCATCCAGTCGTCATTGAAGACTTTTCCGACATATCGGCTACCATGATCGTGGAAAATGACAACAACGACATCCCCTTCTTTGAAACGATCTTTTAGCTGCATCGCGCCCTGCATCGCCGAGCCACAAGAATAGCCTACCAAAATACCCTCTTCTCTTGCCAAACGGCGTGTCATGATCGCACCGTCTTTATCGCTGACTTTTTCAAAGAAATCAATTAAGTCAAAGTCAACGTTTTTGGGCAAAATATCTTCTCCGATGCCTTCCGTGATGTATGGATAGATTTCCTTTTCGTCAAATTCGCCTGTCTCGTGATATTTTTTGAAAACAGACCCATAAGTGTCTATTCCCAGAATCTGAATGTCGGGATTCTGCTCTTTCAGATACTTCGCTGTACCGGAAATGGTGCCACCTGTCCCGACGCCGACGACCAGATGCGTGATTTTTCCATCTGTTTGCTCCCAAATTTCGGGTCCCGTAGATTCGTAATGTGCTTGTCGGTTGGAGAGGTTATCGTATTGATTGCACCAGAAAGAA
Organism: Bacteroidota bacterium; assembly: GCA_038749535.1. Classification (GTDB taxonomy): domain Bacteria; phylum Bacteroidota; class Bacteroidia; order Chitinophagales; family Saprospiraceae; genus JAAUTG01. The sequence continues at coordinate 4,491 of JBCDHX010000071.1, read as the reverse complement.
TTGGGGATTTCTTTGCTCAGTCGCTCCGCCACAGAATAGTAAGAGCGCGGATCTTCAGGCGTCACATTCGTCGGGCAAACGATGACTTCTGCACCCACTGCTTTCAGCAAATCGATTTTTTCTTTGCTCTGCTTATCGCTAGTCGTGAAAATGCAGCGATAGCCTTTCACCGCTGCTGCAATCGCTAGCCCCATTCCTGTATTGCCGGACGTACACTCTATGATCGTGCCGCCCGGTTTGATATCGCCTCGCTCTTCTGCATCTTCCAGCATTTTGAGCGCCATGCGATCTTTGATGGAGTTGCCGGGATTGAAAGTTTCTACTTTAGCGAGTACCGTTGCCGGAACGCCTTTTGCGATTTTATTGATTTTGACCAAAGGTGTGTTGCCGATGGTTTTTAATATATTCTGAACGTATTGCATTTGCTTATTTTAATTTTTATCCATGAAACATGACTCATAACTCATGACTCATGCCATTTACTTCATAAACCGAATAACAGCATAGAACTGTTGATCGACTAATCCCAGTGCTTTTTTGATCTTAAAATTATATACTGCCAATATTTCGCGCCCGATGTACTGCCGCTTGATATTGACAGGGACTCGCCCTACGACTTCTGCATAGACAGTGGCATTGCGAGCCGGATTGGTGATGCGAATACAGCTCCCGATTTTGGCATATTCATGATACACTTTATAGCCATATCGTATTCCTTTTGCATCCGACTGTACTGCCATGCCACTATGCTCAAACTCATCGCTGTACCGAAGCCGCTCAAAATAACGATCTCTGTAAGGCATCATTTCTTGTGCCTCCGGAGAGATGGGGACAGTTCCTTCTTGAGCAGGTGGCACACCACTGATGTCAAACCACCCAATATGCAGTCGTTGCCCTACTTTTAGACTCGTTTTTGTGAGTCCATTTCGCTTTTTCAGTATTTCAGGATCAATATTGTAGCTCCTTTTGTGCAGCCCAAAAAAGGTTTCTCCTTTGGAAACGATATGATAGATGGGAATACATTTTTTGCTATCGTAGTTATTGGCGCGCTCGTAGCGAATGATAGCACGGTTAGGGATGGGAATGATGACACTTTGGGAAGGAAAGACAGCTTGCCCTTTTTGTTGTGGTTGTGGATTGAAAAAATCCCATTCTTCATCCGTGAGCCGAAAATACTCTTTCAGTGAATTGGTCGTTTGTCCCGGACGCACTTGGTGCTGATAAGTTTTGATGCCCATACGATTGTACTGGATAAAGAGTGTATCCTGCATACTCAGTTGGGATGGCATAGTCTGAGCGTGACTAACAATGCTAGCTGTACAAAAGAGGAGAAAAAATAAAAGTGGCTTGGCATACTGCATTTGTCGAGTTATTTTGGATTAGGGTAAAAGATCGTAAGTATATGAGGTTAACTCTATCAAATAGGAAACGTTTCGATAGTCAGGTCAGTATTTGACCAAAAAACTGAATCTTTGTCGCTTTGAGTCATTTTTAATCCACAAAAGTATGAAAGTTCTTGCAATCATTCCGGCGCGTTATGCGTCTACTCGTTTTCCTGGAAAGCCATTGGCGATGATCGGTGAGATGTCCATGATCGAACGCGTTTGTCGGCAAGTTCATCAAAGTGAAATAGTCAATCATCTAATTGTAGCAACAGACGACGAGCGCATTCTCAATCATGTGACCAAGATGGGGTTTTCAGCAGAAATGACATCCACTACTCACCAAAGCGGTACAGATCGGTGTGCAGAAGTAGCGAAGCGACATCCCGACTACGATGTCATCATCAATGTGCAAGGCGATGAGCCTTTCATTGCTCCAAATCAGCTTTCTTTAGTCGTACAGCCATTGTTGACTCAGTCAGCACTTATTTCTACACTTGCCACACCCATCCAGAACGCCGAATCTGTTCATTCGCCACACGTCGTCAAAGTCGTGAGAGACAGCCAATATCACGCGCTATACTTCAGTCGCGCGCCTATTCCTTTTTTTCGAGATCATGCGCCTGAAATTTGGCATGAGCAGCATACTTATTTGCAACATTTGGGATTGTACGCTTTTCGGCGAGCCACTTTGTTGGCTATAACGGAGTTGCCTGTAGGGCAATTGGAGCAAGTTGAAAAATTGGAGCAGCTGCGGTGGTTGGAAGCTGGCTATTCGATTGCTGTAGAACTGACGGAGGAGCGGAGTTTTGGGATAGATACGCCGGGGGATTTGGTGAAGGCAGAGGCGTGGATGGCAACTCAGTTTAAAGACTTTTGAAGTTTGATATCGCTCGAAGGTATACATTAAAATCTCATCCATTTACAAGCTTGACGAAATTTCAAAAGTCTATTGAACAACCCTAAAACACCCCAAACAACCTCAAAATCGCCAAAACTACTACCACGACCAGCAGACGATGCGCCCAGACATTCGCTTTCTCATATCGACTAGCGATACGAGCCGTCAGATAGCCGCCCAGCGTTTGTCCACTCGCCAAAATGAAACCTACTTTCCAATCCACCAAACCTTTCCAATGAAAAATCGCCAAGACTAGAATCGTATACAAAGCAATCACAAATGACTTGATGGCATTGGCGGCGATGAGTTCGTAGCGAGCGATCAAGACTGTGATCGCCAAGAAGAAAACGCCCATTCCCATTTGAATGAAACCGCCATAAATACCTAGCAAAAACAACAGCGGAAACAGTAGCCAATTGGAGGGACGCTTCGATGCATCTGCTTCTTGCAACCAGCGTTTGGGACGAACCAACAAAACAAGTAGCATCACAATCATCATATAGCTAAAGAAGCTCTTGAACTGCTCATTGCTCACATTGATAGCGATGAGGACGCCTACTATTGCACCCAATGCGATGACGGCAGTGTCTTGCCATTGTTTGTCCAAAGACAGTTTTTCACCTTTGTAAAAAGCAAAAGAACTAGCTGCCGTTTGGGTGAAAACGCCGACGCGATTGGTGCCATTGGCGAGATTGGGTGGTAGTCCGATTACTTCTGTCAAAATGGTCAGCGTGATCGCCGAACCATTTCCTGCCAAGGTGTTGATGATGCCTGCGATAAAGCCACCGATGATGGCAATAGACACTTCAGTCAATTTCATGCGCTAATTCTGCTTTAGATCTTTATTGTTCAGTTGCTGATCGGCGATTTGATGATAATTGCCGCGTCGTTGGGTGTTGGAGAGAAATAGGTAGAGCGAAACCAGACCACTGTCTTCGTGGGCGGTTAAGAGCAAACGACCATCGCGCGAAACTTCTAAATACTCCGTGCGAGGCGTCGGTAATTGATATGCCAAACTATAGTCATCCATCCGATAGAAATTGACGAACAGATGGTGCCCACCTGTCAATAAAAACGCGCCGTCACCGGAAAAAGCCACCGCTTCCATTCGCAGATCTTCTTTGAATTGATATAGTAATTTGCCTGTCTCGAAGTCAAACAGACAGGCGGTACTGTCGAAAGAAGCACTAGCGACATATTTTTCGTCGGGCGATAGTCGTACGGATTTGACAGAGGCTTCGTGACCTTTGTAGCTCATTACTACTTGTCGATTATCTGTTGCAATCGTTTTGACGAAACCAAAATAATCGGTTTGCCCAGTTTGCTCATTTGGTACTTGGACGTTTCCGGCAGCGACGAGTTTGAGATCATCTTTAGTAAATTGCATAGAATTGATGGTCGAGCCTAGATTGACAAAACCACTCGACTCGAAAGTCATCGCATTCCAAAAATGAGCATCTCCTTTTTCTGTGCCACCGACGATCCATTTGCCATCATTCGACCAAGCGATGCCATCTAACGAACTATCATGCGCTAGTTTCTGGAGTTCACGACCATTCGCTGTCTCCCAGATTCGGATCAAATAATCTTCTCCGCCAGTAGCAATGTACTTACCATCGGGCGAAAAAGTCACGCATTCGATTTCAGACTCGTGCGCTTTTTCCCAGATCAAATGACCATCCGCGACCCGCCACAGCATCACTTTATATCCAAATTTTCCACCCGAAACGGCAAAGCGACCATCCGGCGACAGGGCAGCAGACTCCACAGAACGTAGTCGCTCAGAAACATCACCGACACGATGCCAAACCGTGACCAAATCGGGACGATCTGTGGGATAAATCTTGGGGTTTTTTTGAGCTGATAAGTTGAAGACAAAGGTAAGAAGGAGGAGCGTAAATAACGGTCTCATAAATGTGATGTGCTATTGAAAAGGAAAAAACGAATTGCATTTCACTTCTTGACTTTAGTCAATGAAAAGCGACTCGCCACAGTTGATCTTTACTTCAAAATTACAAATTATGAATTGGAAACTATGTATTCTTGTAGCATTTGGACTTTGCTATCATCTACTCTACCCGACGGAAAACTGAAAAAGGGATAAAACCCTCAATTCAAAAGTCTTCCACATAGGAAGTAACAGTTTTGTTTTAGGTTTCTTCAAGGCTTTTCGAATCAAATTGAGTCCTCGACGAAAGACGCTATACT
>JBCDHX010000070.1:0-29286 GCA_038749535.1 Bacteroidota bacterium | reverse complement strand
TCATGGCAAAAATGGTTTTGCTTACCATAGTGAGTACTACCATTTTTCTTCGTCTTATTACTCTTACAGTGTGGACATTCTTCTCGCATTTCATATTATAAGCATTTTTCCTCACTTTAGCATTACATCTGATGCACTACCCACTGAGCTTGTGAACCCAACGATTATTCAAACGCCGCTATTTCAGACTCGACTCATTAATGGATCGAGGTATCGAAAACTCAAAAAAGTACGGTACGGATTTTACTTTGGTCTACTAGCAATAGGTACGATTATCACCAGTCCTGCAACATATCCTACTCAACATCCAAGCCTTGCAGAAACAATGGGTTGGAACTTTGGACTTATCATCGCTTTACTGATATTCATTGGGTTGATCGCAGGTTTATTGTACTTATTTTCTATTCAACATGAAGATAAAGGTAGTCTGACCATCACGCGTACATCTATTACATTTGAAGAGGAAAATGGAAAGATGCAATACAACTTTGCTGATATAAAAAATCTAGAAGTCCGAAGAGGAGCGACCTATCATTTGCAGTATCAGAAAAGGAGTTATTTGCACAAGGCAAACAATTGGATCACCTTTGATTATGGGGGAATGCAAATTCAGCGAGAATTTATAATCAACTCTATTGAGCAGCATACAGCTTTCGAGCAAATGATCGCTACTTTGATGGCGTATCGTGTAAAAGTAATGTACCTATCTATCTAGATTTCATTTCAGAATATCGAATACAGAACAAGGAATGTCGAATGACAAAACAACACAACAAACACGCCTAGAACGTTGGCGACTGCTGCTAGGCAGAAAAGCTGATCCTCATAAGGAAGTACAGTTGGAAGAAACAGCTCAAGGCATGGACGATGTGATGGAAGCTTTGTATGACAGCGAACGAGAGGGAGGATTAGGAGCATCTTCACCTAAGGTACATCGTTGGTTATCGGATGTGCAACGTTACTTTCCGAGCAGTGTAGCTCAAGTATTGCAAAAAGACGCAATTGATCGCTTAGGGATTGAAGAAATCTTACGGTCGGAAGAACTAACGGAGCAACTGCAGGCAGACGTTCATTTGGCGAGTACGATTGTGGCATTGAAAGCATTGATTCCAAAAAAAAGCAAAGAAAGTGCACGTCGGCTAGTTGAAAAGGTAGTCCGCGAACTCGAAAAGCGACTCAAAAATCCGATGCGAGAAGCCATACAAGGCGCGCTCCACCGATCAGCACGCAATCGACGACCCAAATGGAATGAAATCGACTGGCACAAAACCATCCGCAAAAATCTAAAGCACTATCAGCAAGATCTAAATACAATCATACCGGAGCAGTTGATCGGTTATGGCAAAAAAGGCTCATCACTTAAAGAAGTCATTTTGCTGTGCGATCAAAGCGGTTCTATGTCCGAGTCGGTTGTCTATGCTAGTGTTTTCGGCGCGATTTTGGCTTCTTTGCGTAGCATCAAAACTCATTTTATTGCTTTCGATACACAGATCGCAGACTTGACAGCGCATCTAGACGATCCTGTCGATCTGCTGTTTGGGACACAGCTCGGCGGCGGCACAGATATTGCCAAAGCATTGTCCTATACTTTGACTTTGGTGGAGCGACCAGCGGATACCATTGTTATATTGTTAACTGATTTATTTGAGGGGGGCAGTATCGCAACGACCTATGAGCGCGTCGATGAACTCAATCGGATGGGCGTTCAAGTCATTTGTCTATTAGCACTCAGCGACGAAGGTAAGCCTTCCTATGACAAACAAGTCGCACAAGTTTTGGCGAGCAAAGAAGTCCCGACTTTTGCGTGCACGCCAGATCGCTTTCCAGATTTGATGGCGGCGGCGATGAAAGGGGAGGATGTGGGAGCTTTTAGCCAATAGCCTTTAGCGATTAGCTGATCTGATTTTATCAATATGAGTTACGTCCTTGCATTACAAACTTCGTTTTAGAAAAGTACTGAACCTAAGCTATCAATTGCTGAACAAACTCACTGCTAGCGGCTCATCGCTAATAGCTTTTTTTTCAACATTCCCCAAAACCGACGATCACGCAAAGCCACACGCGGACTCGACAGTAACCACTCTTGAAAAGTACGCCAATCAGGAATTTGCTTCGCTGCTACCACTTTCCGCAGCACTTCATCATAAGCAATTTCTTCCAATAGTCGCTCCTGTTCCTTGTACGGTAAATGCGTCATGTACTTTTTCGTGATACCTACTACTTCATAAAAACCTTTCCAATGATAATTGGCAGTTTTGGCGTGCTCGTCTAGGCGATAAAAGTAAGTCGGAAATTCATTGAAAATACAAGTGGGATTTAATAAAGTAGCTCGGGCATACCAGTCCAGATCCATCCCAAAATGCAAGGCTTCATCAAAATAACCAACGCGCTCTAATAAAGCTCGGGAGAAGAAAACCGACTGAGATGGAATGATATAATTCACGTCTCTAAAAAAGCGAAGCAGACCGGATAACTTCAGCGGATGAATGTTACTTGTCTTGCGTAGCTGTGCATCATCACGCACCTTGCCCACAAAACCTTGATTGCCGTAGATAAAGTCAACCGAAAGCGGTTGGGCAAAAAGATGCGCGAACGTGCCTTCCAGATAGCCATCATCAGAGTTCATAAATGCTAGCCAGTCACCAGTCGCTACCTTTAGCCCCTTGTTGATGGCATGAGATTGTCCATTATCTTTCTCGCTCACCCAGTAGTCAATCCAAGGCGAATAATATTCCAAAATACTCACCGTCTCATCCGTACTACCACCGTCGATGACGATCAGTTCTAGTTTGGGATGATACTGTAGTAGAATACTACGCAACGTTTCTTCTAAAAAACGACCTTGCTGATAGCTAGGTACGACGATAGAAAGCTGAGGTAAGCGGGTATCATCGAAGATGGGCAATTCACTGATTTGCCAAGGAAAACCAGTTCGGTCTTTTTGAAGTGGAGACGGGAGTCGCCTAGTTGTTGCTTTGGATTGGTTGCTGCGCATCGTGCAAAGGTAAGTAGTTGAGGGTAAATAAATTCCCTTTCTGACCGAGCAGGTTTTTTGTTCATATGAGGCGAAAAATATAGACGATGGCTATCGGCGAGGCTTTTCAACAAAATATGAGCGAAAAAAATGCCGTCATGAAAGTGGAAATTATATGCGCTCACCTACTTAGGGTACACACATTAACTATTGAAGACGGCAAACGACCTTTCGCATTTTGTTGTTATCTTGGCGATGAAGAAATCACAGGACGAGCAGTTATTGCTCATTTCCTAATCAAAATCATTTATTCGAAGCAATGAAAAAACAACAACAAAACAAGAAAAACGACAACTCTCGTCGTACCTTTTTAAAAGCCGGTGCGCTGACAGCAGGTAGTTTCATGATTGTGCCGCGACACGTACTCGGCAAAGGCTACATTCCGCCCAGCGATAAAGTCAACCTAGCTGCCATAGGTGCAGGTGGTAAAGGCTTTTCTGACATCAACAATGCTTTCAACAAAGGCAAAGAAAATGTCGTCGCGCTCTGCGATGTAGATACAGAACGAGCTGGACGTGCACGCAAAAAATGGGGGAAAGCGAAGTTTTATAATGACTTTCGCGAGATGATCGACAAGATGGGGAAAGACATAGACGGTGTTACCATTTCGACACCCGATCACACGCACGCAGTCGCAGCGATGGCAGCGATGGAGGAAGGCATCCATGTCTATGTCCAAAAACCATTGACGCACAACATCCACGAAGCACGAATGCTGACGGAGACGGCACGCAAGAAAAAGATCGTCACACAAATGGGCAACCAAGGCGCGTCCAATCCCGGTCAAGTACAGATGCAAGAGTGGTACGATGCTGGAAGAATAGGCACAGCGCATACTGTATACGTTTGGACGAATCGACCAGTCTGGCCTCAAGGGATTCCGACGCCTACAGAATCAATGGAACGACCCAATCAGATCAGTGATAAGGACTGGGATTTATTCATCGGACCGGCTCAAATGGTGGACTACCATCCGCTTTATCATCCATTCAAATGGCGTGGATGGTGGAACTTTGGAACAGGGGCATTGGGCGATATGGGATGTCACATCATTGATCCGCCTTTCCGTGTGTTGGGATTGGGTTATCCGACAGAAGTGGAATGCAGCGTGGGACAGGTATTCTTGAAAGACTGGACACCAGAATATATCCCAGATGGCTGCCCACCGTCTTCGCAAGTTCAATTGAAGTTTGAAGCATCGGAGAAGAATCCAAGCCCGATCAAGATGATTTGGTCAGATGGTGGTATTCGTCCGTTCCATCCGGAGTTGATTCCAGCTTCTGAACCACTGACTGGACAAGGCAGCGACAATGGCGCGATCATCATTGGGGATAAAGGGCTCATGACTTGTGGTGTCTACGGTCTGAAACCGATTTTGTATACCAACGATGGCAACAAGGTCGAAATGGATGAAAAATACGAAACGGACAATCCGAATGAAAAGCTACCAGAATACGGGCATCAAGTTTCTTGGACGGACGCGATCAAAGCTGGATTTGGGAGCGATGAGCATAAGCGATTGACATCTTCTTTTGACTATGCCGGTCCACTGACGGAGACGGTTCTGATGGGTAATTTGGCGATCCGAAGTTATCAGACAGCGTCTGGTATGGACAAACGCGACCGCAAGCAATTTGATGGGCGCAAGAAGCTACTTTGGGATGGCGAGAATATGAAGATCACCAACTACGAACCTGCCAATGCATTCGTAAAGCGGGACTATCGTAAGGGGTGGTCATTGTAGAATTGATTTTTTAGAAATACATAGAGGTATAGATAGCTTTTTTAGTGTAAAATCTATATCTCTATGTATTAGAGTTTGGGGTGAACATATCAAATGATTTTTTTGCTCTATATATCATCACGTAATTTAATTTATAGTAGTACAAACTTGGCATTTGTCTCAAGCCGACGGGCTCTTCCTTTTTGCATTGCCAAAAAAGGAAGCAAAAACGCTAGACCTTCCAAACTCGTCCCTCGAACAGTGGAAGCTCGAAGCCGCCCTCCAAGTAGAGCATGTTCCAATCCTGTATTACTTAATTACATGTCTTGGGCAATTTATTCAAGTGAATTAGATTTTTATGCTCTTCTAGACGTAAGCAGTTTACCGCTGAAGTAGTCTAGTATCTCATATCTAAAAGCGAAGCGATCTAACATCTAATAAATGGAAATGACATCAACTACATCTTCTGTCGAACTTGTACAGCACTTTCACGAGCAATCGCTGTGGTGCATACCGGAAGCCAATGAAGAAGCGATAGCTGAGCTAGTAGCGCAGGTCAAACAAATCGCTACGGACATCAAAGTGATAGGCGAACAGGCACACACCAACCGTGTGGAAGGTCGCGCCCAAAAGGCAGATTATTTCATTTTGTATCAGTGGCTGGAGCAGGCAAAATCGTTTTTACTGCTGTGGCGAGATGTGACTTTTGAGCGACACAAGGCCATCATTTTAGAAGCGGATGGCAAATACCTGACCGAGCAGCTTGAAAAATTAGAAAAAGCATCAGAAGAAAGTCTCCATACGGCACAAGATGCTTTTCGGGAGTACAACACCAATGGACTCGACCAGATTTCGCAGCGACAACTCGACCGCTGGCAGCATCAGCAAAGCCCATGGAGTGTATACAATGTACAGATAGAAGAGACCGTCAAGCAGTGCGACAATTTGCTGGAGCAGCATGAGCTATTGATGAAAAGTATCGGCTACTTTCACACGATTGAAAATATCATCAATAATCTGCTGACCGATTGCAAGTCAGAAGTAGAAAACATCAAAGCGCTAGCACCGAAAACAGAAACCTACATTCGAGAAAACATAGGCGAGCAAGAAGAAGCGAAGCTCAAAAAAGTGACGACTTATCTGGAAGAGCTTGAAAAGAACTTTGCCGTTAATTATCACCTCAAAGCTTTCTTGGATCGTTGGGAAAACGAGAAACTCAATCTACCGAATAAGCAGCAATTTGTAGTCAGCATAGAGGAAGGGTTATTGATGTATCGAGAAATCGATCTCAATAAGAATGTCCGTCAGTGGATAGATTCTGAAATATTGCCGCTGTTGTACGAAAACTGGGAACTGCTGGAGCGCATCGAGCATGAGTTCAAAGTGAGCATTGCCAATATGCGCAACCGTATGATTCTATTGGCGAAAGAGGAACAGACGACCATCAACAACGCTGACGCGCTATGCTATCCATTGGAAAACTTTTTGGAGAAGACAGATCATAATGAGCAGTTTTTCGATCAGTTGTCAAAGCAAGTTGCCCGAAAGCTCAAGCAAGAATTTAGACTCTCCCGGCTTTTTCAGCCACTCCAGCCCTTTTTAGCTGTTCCTTTTCAAAATACGGTGAGCCAGTTGCGGTTGAGTCAATCTTCTGTATTCAGTCGGTTGTACAATTGGTGGAACAAGCAAACGCAACGATTGCGACAAGTCCGACAGTCCGTAGAACATGGCGAAACGCTAAGCCTATCCGAGCGCATCGTACGTTTGATACAATATCGAAAAGAGGCATCTGATTACTTACATTATGCGTCCATTTTTCAAACGGAAGGCTATATCGGAGAGTCTTTCTTTGTGGGTAGAAAAGAAGAATTGCAACGTATAGAAACGCTCGTGCAGCAATGGTACAAAGGCTATCGAGGGTCGCTGCTGCTGACCGGGACACGCTTTTCTGGTAAGACCTTGATGGGCGAATTTACAATGAATCGCCACTTTTCTTCCAACACGATCATCCTGTCGCCCAATAGAACAATAGAACTGCAGGGACGAAAAATGCAGACGACTTATGATCTGGGTGATGCCTTAAATTTTATACAAAAATACAGCCTCAACCAGATGCCAATGGTCTGGATCGATGATTTGGAGCTTTGGCGGTCGCCTCAGTATTCTATGGGTTATAATGTGCGGCAGCTGTTTAGCTATTTCGACCGATTCGCGACACGTATTTTCTTTTTGGTGTCGATGAGCAACTGGATGAAGGTACATCTGTCCAAATACTATGAAATCAGTAAGCTTTTTCAAGCAGAAATCAATCTGGATCGTATGAGTGCGCAAGCTATCCATGAAGCGATCTTGATTCGTCATGGCGCGACGCATAAAAAACTCATCAATCGACGCGTCATAGAAGTCAGTGCCAATCAATTTCGCCGACTCACCACACGCGTCTACAAATCAGCGGAAGGCAATATCGGTGAAGCCCTGATGCGTTGGTCGTACGCCATTCGACCGACAGAAGAGGAAGACAAAGTTTACTTTAAATCGGCTCCTTCCATCGGTCTACCCGACTTTCTGAGTCCAGATACTGCGCTATTGCTGTCTGCCATCATGATGGAAAAACAAACCAATGAATATCGACTGCGCAAATTATTTGGTGCGCCCTTCAATGAAAAGTACAGTGGTATTTTGCAACGGTTGTTGAATATAGGATTAATTCAACGTGATTTGAATGGCTGGCTGGAGATCAATGAGCTGATTGTCAATGACTTAGGGCGTTTATTGGAGCGTAATGATTATATCACATTTCATTGTGACTAGGGAAAGGATCGGGAATAATGCGTGATGTGTTGACGTTCTCTGAAGGCGGTGAGTGTGGTTACTTGTTCTGTTGATGTATCCAATTGAGTAGCCACTGTCTTACTTTATTGTCTTCATATCCCCATCGACTGGCGTCTAAATGTATGCCTTCGGGCAAGCTATGAAATTGAATATTGGTGCATTGATTATCTTTCAGTTGCTGCACGAAAGATGCGCTACTTTCATGCTCTACAATGGCGTCTTTTTTGCCATGGATCAATAAGATAGGAAGGTCAGTATGCATAGGACAAAAAGAGTTCAGACTAGCTTCATCTAAGTTATTCCCAATGTAAGCGCGTAGCACAGGTGTCATTTTCATTTTGGATAAATCGAGTGGTGCAGACAGTAGAAACAAACCTCTTAAGCGCGTTTTTAACTGGCTTACAATTGTATCATCAAATGCGAGATGTGCTGCTAATGTCCCACCAGAGGAAGTGCCGCCCAATATCAAATGCTGCCCTGTCCACTGATGTTCTCCGACGACCTTTTCCAATTGCTGTAATAACAAAATCAAATCTTCTCGCATATCGCGATGCGAAAATCTTGGAATCCGCCGATGAGAAGGCATCACGACTGCGTAGCCACGTTGTACAAACTGCCAAGCGTGTGCACGAAAGTATTCTGGTTTGCCGAGACTCCAGCCGCCACCGTGAAAGTAGATGATGATATTTTTTTGTGTAATAGGCTGATGATGAGGGAGAAAGAACAAGAAATATTGTCGGCTACTGTTGCCATATTTTATTTTTGTTTCATTCATCTGGGTGATGCGGCGTGTGAAAACAGTATACCAGAAGGGGAGAAGTTCGCGCATTTCGTGGATGAGTGTTCCGGGTGATGTGGAGAGCCATTTTTTCATGAATGAAGAGTGGTGTTGAAGTGTTGTTTGAGTAAGTCACCCGCTGAGTCTTATCATTATTCCAATGTCAACAGGAATCTAAAGTTTGAAGTTTTGCTCCTGTGCTTTGCTCCTCAACGGGTCATGAGACGACTTATTGTAAGGAAAAGTCAAACCCCTTGCGCAGCAATTCCATCACTGTCTCATCCAATTCTTCCGACTGCTGAATGCGAATGTGATGCCCAAATTTCTTGCCCATCTTACCTATTTTTTTGACGCGCGGCGAGCTGATCGGTTCACCATAATAGAACTTCAAGTCTAGTTCCTTTTTCATCGGATGGATGATGAGCCATGCTTTCTTACTCGTCACGACGATTGTATTTTTGGCTGTTCCTTGACTGAAAGGTGTCCACTCGGATATGATATCTATTAAGTCGGCATACGCCAGTACCAGTTCATCCGGTCGATCCAAAAACAATTCGCCTACCTCTTTATCATTGCAAGTGTGGGATTGGTTAGTGGTTTTGAATACGCGATTGCAGTTTGGGCAGGTCCACATGGTGGTGACTAATTTAATTTGACAAATCTGCTGAAAAATAATATGCCAGACAAATTGTATCTGTGACTGATAGATTGAGTGAGGTATAGCATTTGTCAAATTATGACTACTATCCAATCGAATCGCACGCATAGTTTTATAGTCACAGTCCAACTTGATAGCCTTTTTGAAGTAGCAAATAATTGGCTCGAATCATCAGCTCTCACTGTACGTATTTTGAGCCTTCATTCAGGCTGATGACACACAAAATCCCTATGAATAGAGATACGCCGAATAGGGGCAACAATGAAGTTGTCCATGCTTTCATAGTTAAGTCATTCCATCCAAAGATCATGCTGCAAATCGGCAAGGCAGCAAACAGAATCGGGAGAAACAGATTGTTGTAATGGCTCGTGATGATGATCTCATGCCCGTCTTTCAGATAGTGTAAGGCATGGATTTGCTTGGGGATTATTCTTTGTCTTGGGACTGAAAAAACGATATGATTATTATCTATAATGTCAATCAAAGAGAACTCCTTTTTCTGACTGAAATGCTGTTCTTCTTGTAGTTTGTCGATTATATCGTTCAAGGACAACTCCTTTAAATCGACTTTCACTATTCTTTTTCTTGACAGTATTTTCATATATACATAATTCGTTATACATGAATGCGTTACGCTTAGGTGAATAAAGTCACGACCCCAAGATCTGCAACTTCGCAAACTTCAGCATAATCCGCTTCTCTGAAGGTGACAAATGCGGAAATGTAATCGTTGCGACGCGCTTGCCACCATTGCCATCTATACTTGTCACTGTGCCTTCTCCAAATTTTAAATGTAGCACTTTTTGACCCTCAGCGATCTGATCGGAAGGATTGGGTTTGAAGGTCGCTGGATCGACGACAGGCGCGAGTGGTTTAGCGGTGCGTTTCTTGAAATTACCTTTGACTGAGGAACTGGAACTACCACTACCACTACCACTACCACTACCACTACCACTACCACTACCACGCGGCTCCATGCCATAACTTGGACGCGCTCTGACAGGCACATCTGCATCCAAATGACTGACGTCTATTTCCTCCAAAAACTGACTTACTTCATTGTAGCGTGTCTTGCCATGATGATAGCGACTAGCGGCATACGTCAAGGTCAAAAACGACTCAGCGCGTGTGATGGCGACATAGAATAAGCGACGCTCTTCATCCAGACCATCAGGATTGTCTTTGCTCAGGAAGGAGGGGAAGAGATTTTCTTCCAGACCGACCACAAATATAGACGGAAACTCCAATCCTTTGGCAGCATGAACAGACATCAAAGTGATGTAGTTTTTTGTATCACTATCGCTATCTGCATCAGTAAGCAAAGCAATATTTTGAATATAACTCGCCAGCGTTTTGTCTTCTACTGTCACATCTTCCTCCAGGTCTGCCTCCACAAACTCTTTGATACCATCCATTAAGGACTCGACGTTTTCCAGTCGATTGACGCCTTCTACTGTGGTATCTGATTTGAGCAATGTCTGCAAACCGGATTTGGCGTAGACGTGCCGCGCGACTTCATACGCATTGTCGGTCTGTGCACGCTTCTGAAAATCTTCGATCATCATCCGAAAATCAGTCAGCGAACTCATCGCACGCTTGCCCAAACTTACTTCTGGCAACACCTGCCACATCGTCCGATCCGTACTACCTGCCAAGGTGCTAATCTTGGCAACAGAAGTCGCACCAATACCGCGTTTGGGATAGTTGATGACGCGGCGGAAGGCTTCCTCGTCATTGGCATTGATGGCGAGACGGAGATAAGCGATCAAGTCTTTGACTTCCTTGCGCTGATAGAAGGAAACACCACCAAAGACCCGATACGGAATATTGTAGCGACGCAAATACTCCTCAAAGACCCGCGATTGGGCATTGGTACGATACAGAATCGCAATGTCCTGATTGCTCAAATGATGCCGATTTCGTTGCTCCACGATGGCATCCGCTACTCGCTTTCCTTCCTCTGTATCCGTCAGTGCTTTGATGACTCGAATGCGATGTCCGACGCCTTTATGTGACCAGATTTTCTTCTGGATTTGCTTTTTATTGTAAGCAATCAACTCGTTGGCAGCCTGTACGATATGACTGGTTGAGCGATAGTTTTGCTCCAATTTGTAGGTACGAATATTGCGCTTTTGGAAGTCATTTTCGAAGTCCAAAATATTCTGAATCGTCGCCCCACGAAAAGCATAAATACTTTGTGCATCATCACCCACAACACAGATATTCAGCGGACTACCAGAATAGTCGACTAGCTTGCGCACGATCCGATATTGCAAGTGATTGGTATCCTGAAACTCATCGACCATTACGTACTTAAACTTCTCGCGGTATTTGTCGAGGACGCCATCTTTATTGCTCTGCAACAATTCAAAAAAGCGATACAATAGATCATCAAAATCCATCGCCCCAGCTCGTTTGCATCGCGCCGTATATTTTTTGTAGATTTCGTACATGTGTGGTCGACGCACGGCGCGGTCTTGTTGGCGAAGTTCTTCGTTGGTTTCGTAAACTCTAGGTGTGATGAGCTGTGTTTTGGCAGAAGAAATACGATTGAGCACCGCATTGACATTGTACTGCTGCGTGTCCAAATTCATCTCTTTTAAGATCGCTTTGATCACGCTTTTGCTATCATCGGTATCGTAGATCGTAAAATTGGAAGGATAGCCGATCTTTTCAGCTTCTATTCTCAAAATACGTGCAAAAATGGAGTGAAATGTCCCAGCCCAAACGCGATTGGCGCCATTGCCAACAACCTTTTCGATTCGCTCTTTCATTTCTCGTGCTGCCTTATTTGTAAAGGTCAACATGAGGATTTCCCAAGGCTTGCAGCGGGTTTCCATCAGATAGGCGACACGATAAGTCAGTACTCTCGTCTTCCCCGAACCCGGTCCGGCGACCACCAAAACTGGTCCTTCTGTCGCTTGCACAGCTTCGCGCTGCACATCATTCAATTCTTTCAAGTAATCTTGAGCGGTGGTTGGCATAATTTCTCTCTTTTTTTGCGGAGGGTGAAGATAGAGCACTTGAGAGAGATTTCTAAAAGCTCAGTGAATATTTCCGGCAATATTTTATTGGACATGATTATTGAGTCAATCTAGTTCTAAGGTAAGTCCCCAAACTGCTCCTGTTCCATACTTTTTTTCTTGTTCTGTTGCGTTTTCTTGATATGTCGTGCTTCTTTAGCTGCTATAATATGCCAATAGTTCCTTTGGAGCACTTTTTCTACCAAACGATTGCGTTTTACCATTTTCTTCTTATTTGTTTTCTTTACAGGCATGGATGAAAAACATATGATAAAATTCTTTGTTCTTTTTTTAATACAAAATTGTAATAAATTGATTGAAATAGCAAAAATCAAACAACTTATTGACTATTGGGCGTCATATAGGGCGAAATATAATGACGATTCATTATCACTATTTGGTCAGTGGCTGGCACAGCAACCTGTATCAAAACAAAAGAAATCATCAGATCAGCAAGAACAGTTAAATCAGTTGGGTCATCATTTCGGGCGATTAGCCAATTTCTCTCAGCTTTGGGCAAAACTTGCATTTCAGGAATTGCCCATTCGTCATTTTGAGGATTTTGTGATTTTGAGTCATGTCTATTATCAGAAAAATCCTACGAAAAATGAACTAGCGACGGTCTTGGTCAATGAAAAAAGTACTGTTTTTGAAATCATCAAACGGCTTATCAAAGAAGGTGTCCTATCGGAGCATAAGGATAAAGAAGACAAGCGAACACGTAGAGTAGAATTGACGAAGGAAGGGAAGGGCGTTTTTGAGCATGCACGAGTGCAGTCAGCTAAGGTGGCAAAGCTGTTGGTAGGGCATTCTTCGGATAGTGATATACAGTCTATGTTTGAAAAGTTCAGGGAGCTAGACCATTTTCATACCGCACTGCATACAAGTAAGGATTTTGATTCTATCGACGAGGTGATCTAAAAAAAACGGGATGACAAATTCAATTCATCATCCTGTTTTAAAGTTAGCACAGCACTCAGGTCACTACTGAACCGCAGCAGCACTCAAATTATTCAACGCCATATTGACCATATTTTTTACTTCTTCCTGGTCGTCGATGTCATATCTTTCTGTCAAAGTCGAAGCATTGTAGTAGCCGACGAATACATCGCCATCGGCATCTTCCCAAACAAGCATTTTCAATGGCAAGTCAATCCCAATACGTTGATCGCTCTGCATAAATCGAGTGCCAGCCATCGGATTGCCAAAGATAACCAAACGAGTGGGACGCAATTCTAATCCAACATTGGTAGCCGCCATATCGTGATTTATCTCAGCGATAATACTGATCGGTTCTACGCCATTTAGGGCAGTTATGAGTTGATTGTAAGTTGTTTCTACATCATTTGGGCTGGCTTTCACGGTCAATTGATCAGTAATATTGTCCGTATCGTTCGGTGTTCGCAAATCGCCACCACCGCTCAAATTATTCAACGCCATATTGACCATATTCACCACTTCATCTTTATCTGTAATGCTGTAGCGTTGCGTCAGAGTCTTGGCATCATAGTAAGCGACATTCGTAGCACCATCTTCGTCTTCCCAAACCACAAATTTCAATGGCAGATCAATCCCAATGCGCTGATCGCTTTGCATGAATTGTGTGCCTGCTGCCGGATTACCAAAAATGACTGTTTTCGTCGGTCGTAAGTCCAAACCAACTCCTGCTGCCGCTGCTGTATGGTCGACTTGAGCTGCGATCATCAAGCCTTCTTGCGCTTCAATTCGCGCGACTATGGCATCAAAAACCACATCTACACTTGCCGTTTCTTGCTTAATAATCAAGCTATTATCTTCCTCTTCTGCTGTATCGTCATCGGATAGAAGGATGACACCATCAATCCAATGCAAAATGCTGCGTCCCACGAATTGATTACCTCTTACAACATTGATTCCATCATTGATGGTAGCCGTTTCCTGTCCCGTGATGTCGATATCCAAATCGTCTTCTGCTAGTGTATTTTCTGACTCTTCCAGTTCAATGACACCGACTCTTCCCTCACGTGTCAACACATGATTCATCAAAATCATGCCTAACATCTCTGTCGGAATATCATCTAAACTATCAAAATCTGTCGCTGCTAAAAGAGCTGTAAAGGCGTTATTGGTAGGCGCGAATAAAGTGATTTGGACAGCAGGATTGCTCAAAGTTTCAGCAAGCGTCGGCACGCGATCAATAGCGGCTGCTAATAGACTCAGTTCTGGTTTAAAAGATAGATACTCGGTGATACTGAGGTTTTGATTTTCACCTCTCAGTTCCGGTACTGGATCGTATTTGTCGTTGATGGTCGTTGCTACTTCATCAATATTGGCTAGCAACTCTGGTGATAGTTCTGGTGAGAATCTGAGGTTGTCTTGCTCACAAGCAGTAAACAATAAAAAGGTGATAAAAAATAAAAAAGTACTTGGTAGTAATGTCCAAGATCGGGTGGTCTTTATTATGTTCATTTGGTAAAATATATCTGATTAGGAAAAATCAATGGGGCTGCCACTGATTGTCGTTTCATTCGAGATTAGAACGAGAGGAGGAAGGTGGTGTTTGGTTTTGTATGAGAATAAAATATATGTCACTACTGAAATAATTCTAATTTGAAGTTGTTATTAAAAAAAAAACCAAATAAACACTCTTCAAATAAGCCCCTTCCGCAAACCCAATCGGGTGATCTACATCATGAAACGTCCGCTCCAGTTCTTGAGAAGAACGACCCGATGATCGTATAACTTCCAAAACTGCTTCAAAAAATACATCCGCCTTCACACGACTAGAACAAGATGCCATCAACAAAATCGCATTAGGAGCAAGTAAGGGCAAAATGGCTTTTACCAAACGCTTGTAACTATGAATCGCGCCTGCCACCTCACTTTCACGCTTCGCAAAAGCTGGTGGATCAATGATAATCAAATCAAATTTTTGTCTAGCATTTGCTAGTGCTTTCATGGCTTCAAAAGCATCTTTGGCAAGCGTTTCGTGTTTGGCTTCAAGCTCATTGAGGCGCACATTTTTTTTTGCCAATTCCAACGCCTGTGCGCTAATATCAACACTCAAAACAGATGTCGCGCCACCTGCCAGCGCATGCACACTAAATCCACCAGCATAAGAAAAGACATCCAAAACCCGCTTACCTTTTGCCAGCTCACCCACACGCTTTCGGTTGTGTCGATGATCTAAAAAATAGCCCGTTTTGTGCCCTTTCAACACATTGGCGACGAAGCGAAGTCCATGCTCTCGAAAAATGACGTTTTCATCTTCCAACTCGCCTGCTAGGATCTGTCCATCTTGATAATCAGTTTTGAGTTTTTGTACATTTCGACTCAATCGTAAAACAACTGTTTTAGCTTGACCCACTGCCATCAAAAGAGCAGTAATCTTCTCCAAATACGGCAACCAAATCGTAGAATACAATTTAATGACCAGCACATCAGCGTACACATCTACAATCAAAGCTGGCAGACCATCATTTTCGCCGTAAATGAGGCGGTAAGAGTTGGTGTCGGTTTGAAAAAGCGGCTGTCGTTGCGCAAAAGCAGCTTCAATTTTAGCACCAAACCATTCATCATTAATCACTGCAGACTGCTTAAACTGCAGCACTTTAATCCGAATCGGAGAGTACGGATCGTACAGTCCGATAGCAAGCAATTTATTACTTTTCTGATCGTAAATAATGGCTAGATCGCCAGCCGCTCCCGCCTTACTTTGTTTCACAATCGCCTGATCGAACACCCAAGGATGCTCTTTACGAATCATGCGCTCGGCTTTGGCGTTGACTTTAAAAGCGATGCGTTGAGGAGTGGTATTCATAAAAAATAAAAATTGTTCCGAAATGCAGCGTTTTCAAAACGTTACGCTCATCTGATTTGTTGGTCTCACTTTCATAGTTGCAATACTTACCTTTGCAACGAATATTCATCGTGAAATAACTAAATTGACTTGTTTTGATTGGATTGGTGTTTTTTCGGGCGCATCTCAAAATGTCGTTCTGTCAAAAATAACTTCTTAAGTATCGTCTCCTGATAAGGGACGATGCGTACTATTCGTATCGTCCTCTACGAGAGACAATACTCAAGAATGAAGATTTGCGACATTTTGAGATGCACCCCTTTTTTGTGCTTGTAAAGAAAAAAGGACGATTCAATTAAAACACTCAAAAGTCAATTTTTTATTGAACTCATACAGTCTATGACACATCAGCAAATCACCGAACTCTTTCAGTCCCGCATCCTCGTCCTCGACGGCGCGATGGGAACCATGATTCAAGAATACAAACTCACCGAAGAAGACTATCGAGGGGAGCAGTTTGCCGATTGGCATTTGGACATCAAAGGCAACAATGACATTCTGTCCATCACGCAGCCACACATCATCGAAGCCATCCATAAAGCCTATCTCGACGCTGGCGCAGATTTGATTGAGACCAATTCTTTTAGCGGTACGACCATCGCTCAGGCGGATTACGATATGGAAGCGCAGGCGTATGACATCAATTTTCATTCGGCGAAGTGTGCCAAACGAGCCATTGAGCAATTTCAAGCTGAAGAAGAACAAAAAGGCAACCCAATCAAACCGCGCCTCGTCGCTGGTGCGATGGGACCAACTAACCGAACGGCATCCATTTCACCCGATATCAATAATCCTGGTTTTCGCGCTGTCACTTTTGATGAACTGAAAAATGCTTACAAAGAGCAAGCAAAAGGCTTGATGGAAGGTGGTTCGGATTTGCTGCTATTAGAAACCATCACGGATACCTTGAACACCAAAGCTGCTCTCTTTGGTATCGACGAACTCTTTGAAGAAAAAGGAGAGACTTTACCTGTAATGATCTCAGGAACGATTACAGATGCTAGCGGACGGACACTTTCTGGACAAACAATTGAAGCATTCTGGACGTCGATTCGTCATGCGAGACCGATTTGTGTCGGATTGAATTGCGCATTGGGAGCAGAAGAAATGAGACCTCATTTGAAAGCTTTATCTAATGTAGCAGATACCTTCGTTCATGCTTATCCAAATGCAGGTTTGCCCAATGAATTTGGGGAATATGATCAGTCGCCTGAGGAAATGAAAGAGTATGTTCGTGATTTTGCAGCGAGTGGCTTGGTCAATTTGATTGGTGGATGCTGTGGCACAACGCCAGATCATATTCGAGCGATGGCGGAAGCGGTGGAAGGTTTGACACCTCGAAAAGCTGCGGCTAAGCCTGGCTATACCGTTTTGAGTGGTTTGGAGGCTCTGACGATTCGTCCAGAAACCAATTTTGTCAATATTGGGGAGCGAACGAATGTAACTGGCTCTAGAAAGTTTGCGCGTCTGATTAAATCGGATGATTATTCAGAAGCCCTTTCTGTTGCCTTACAGCAAGTAGAAGGTGGCGCACAGATTATCGACGTAAATATGGACGAAGGCTTGCTAGATAGCGAAGCAGCAATGGAGCGGTTCTTGCATCTGGTCATGTCAGAACCTGAAATTGCGAAGTTGCCGATCATGATCGATTCCTCTAAATTTGACGTGATTGAAGCAGGTTTGAAATGTGTGCAAGGTAAATGTGTCGTCAACTCGATCTCTCTGAAAGAAGGCGAAGAAGCTTTTTTGAGACAAGCAAGAGTCGTGAGGCGACATGGCGCAGCAGCCGTTGTGATGGCATTCGATGAGCAAGGACAAGCAGATACGACAGCTCGAAAAGTCGAAATCTGCGAACGCGCCTATAACATCCTCGTCGATCAAGTCGGTTTCGATCCTTCGGACATCATCTTTGATCCCAATATTTTTGCAGTAGCGACCGGCATTGAAGAGCATAACGAATACGCTATTCACTTCATCGAAGCCACTCGTCAAATCAAAGAACGCTGCCCAGGTGCAAAGATCAGCGGAGGTGTTAGTAATATTTCGTTTTCTTTTCGCGGCAACAATGTGGTGCGGGAAGCCATGCACACCGCTTTTCTCTACCACGCTATTCAAGCAGGTATGGACATGGGCATCGTCAATGCCGGAATGATCGAGGTGTACGAGGATATTCCTAAAGACTTGCTGGAGCGCGTAGAAGACGTCTTATTTAATCGGCGTGAAGATGCGACAGACCGCTTGACAGAATTTGCAGAACAACTGAAAGATACTGGCGGAAAAACGCGTCAAAAGGATTTGAGCTGGCGCGAGCAGCCGTTGCAAGACCGATTGACACATGCACTCGTTCGTGGCATCACTGAGTTCATAGAAGAAGATACCGAAGAAGCACGACAGCAAGCTGACTTACCTATCGAGGTTATCGAAGGTCCACTGATGAATGGCATGAATGTCGTCGGTGACCTTTTTGGGCAAGGCAAGATGTTCCTGCCACAAGTGGTGAAATCTGCGCGCGTGATGAAAAAGGCAGTTGCCTATTTGACGCCCTATATTGAAGAAATGAAAGCAGCTGGCGGCAAAAGTTCTAAAGGAAAAATACTATTGGCGACCGTGAAAGGGGATGTCCACGATATTGGGAAGAATATAGTGGGCGTTGTCTTAGGTTGCAACAACTTTGAGATCATTGATTTGGGTGTGATGGTGCCGGCGGCAAAGATACTGAAAGTAGCCAAAGAGGAGCAAGTTGACTTGATTGGTTTGAGTGGATTGATTACGCCGTCGCTGGATGAAATGGTGAATGTCGCTAAAGAAATGCAGCGGCAAGATTTCAAAATTCCATTGCTGATCGGTGGCGCGACGACTTCCAAAACGCATACTGCTGTCAAGATAGAGCCGCACTACAATGCGCCTATTGTTCATGTCTTGGATGCTTCTCGTTCAGTAGCAGTTGCGTCGGCATTATTGGGCGAAAATGAAGATACACGCAGTAATTTTATCTTGGACACCAAAGCCGATTATCAAAGAGTGCGCGAGCTGCGTGGCAATCGAAAGGCAACTAAAAAATACATTTCTCTTGAGAAAGCGCGCGCTAATAAAGTGCAGTTGGATTGGGCAAACTATGAGCCACCGAAACCGACTTTCTTAGGCACAAAAGTTTTTGAGGACTACGATTTAAATGATTTGGTTGATTATATCGACTGGACGCCTTTCTTCTCAAGTTGGCAATTGGCAGGTAAATTTCCGGCTATTTTGGAGGATGAAATTATTGGGGTAGAGGCGACTAAATTATACAAAGATGCACAAGTCATGCTCCGTCGCATCATCGACGAAAAGTGGTTGCAAGCAAAAGCCATCATCGGCTTCTATCCGGTCAATAGTGTCAATGACGACGAGCTCGCTGTCTTTGAAAACGATAACCGTAAAACCCAAAAAACAACCCTCCATCACTTACGTCAACAGCGCAAAAAAGCACCAGGACGACCTAATATCGCTTTATCAGATTTTATCGCACCAGCAGAAAGCGGTAAGGCAGATTATATTGGTTCGTTCGCTGTCACCGCAGGCATTGGCATCGAAAAATGGGTGAAAAAGTTTGAAGTAGAGCTTGATGACTATAATGCCATTTTGCTCAAAGCCTTAGCCGACCGACTAGCAGAAGCGATGGCGGAGCGGATGCACGAGCGCGTCCGTAAAGAGTTTTGGGGCTATGCAAATGATGAAGAATTGGACAATGAAGCTTTAATCAAAGAACAATACAAAGGCATTCGACCAGCACCTGGCTATCCAGCTTGTCCTGAGCATACCGAAAAGAAAACGCTTTGGCAACTGATGAATGTGGAAGAAGAGATCGGCGTTAAACTCACAGAAAGCTGTGCGATGTATCCTGCGGCTTCTGTAAGTGGTTGGTATTTTGCGCATCCAGAGGCGAAGTATTTTGGACTGGGGCAAATTGGGAAAGATCAAGTGACCGATTATGCGAAGCGGAAGGGAATGACTTTGACGGAGACGGAGCGATGGTTGGCGCCTGTGTTGAATTATGATGTGTGATTTTTTGATGGATTGAAGAACCGATGAATTGACAACACGACTTTGTAGTATTCCCGATAGCTATCGGGATATCAATTCAACAAAATTAAAACGCTTCCGCAAGTCCCAAATAAAAATTATTCTCTCGCTCTCGACCAAATCCAAAAGCATAATCGAAGCGAATATTCAAGTTTTCTTCATCGACGATTTTGATACGTATGCCACTACCGAGTGAGTACTTCAGGTTGTCGATGCTGAAATCTTGCTCTCGATTCAAAACATCGCCTGCGCCACCATAAAAGACAAATCCGATGCGATCCATAGCCTGCCAACGGTATTCCAGTTGCGTGAAATATGCCACACGCCCTCGAAATCTGCCTTCTTGAAAACCTCGTAGTAACTCGCTGCCACCCAGAGAAGAAAACTCTAACAACGGCGCATCGTTCCAAGCCCAACGGGTGAAAAATTGATAAGCGAGCACATCCAACTTATTGGGAGAGACCCGAAAGTACTTCCGAAAATCAAGACGAGTCAGCATGAAATTATGAGAGCTACCGATGGCTTTGCTATAAAAACCATGCGTCAATTCGATGAAATTGCCATCTAAAGCATTCAAAATATTATCGCGGCTATCGACGGTCGCTGCGAGTTCCAGTCCTAGAGAAGTCGACTCCAAATCATCCAGCAAATATTCATTGCCGAATGCTTCTTCTTCATGAATAAATTTGGTGTTGTAGGAATGCAAAAAACGAACGCCGCCACCCAGAAAGAACTGTTTGTGGATGCGCCTCAGCAGCAAAGGTTGCACTTGAATCTGATCGAAAGAAACCGTCACCTCATCCGCCTGCAAGGTACCACTCCCAAGCCCAAAGTAGCTCAGCGGAAATTTGGAATAGACTAAATCGCCTTTGAGCAACCAGTTTTCTTCGGGAAAAAAGATATTGTACTCCGACCAAAAGATAAACTGATTGCGGAGTGTGTAAGTCACAGAAAGTGGAATATTGGAGGTGCGGGTTTCTTCACCAGCTTTGGGTGGTTTAAATAAAAACTTTGAACCTATACCAATGCCTAAGCTAGTGGAGGGCTCGTAATTGACGATGGGTGAAATGACAATTTCAGGAGTATAGTGATTGGTGTCGGGATGATTACTGGGCAAATCAAATTGAAAAAAATCGGTTACTTTCTGGATGAAGCCTTGAGCTGAAGCAGTTGCTACTGTAAAAAATAGAAAGGCGGCAATAAGTCGAATTTTGTTTGCAAGCATTTGTCTTTCATTTGATCGAAATGAACAATAAACTGTCTCTAGGCATCATCAAATGAACAACGCTCAGGAAAGAGACAAGATCAAATAGGTAAGCAAAAATTGGTCTATTATTCGGCTAGTATCACAGCTCACAGAGTAGCAAGAGCAGGCGTTTTCATTGTTTTTAACACCTTCTTCAACTCCTTTAGGAACAGATGATAATCGACAGTAATCGTATGCCTTGGCGTATCGATTTGTCGATAATGGGGGTGATTGACTTCATATTTTGCTAGCTGTGCTGTATTTTCAGGACGCTTCCATGCTCCTGCGATTTCAGCAGCTACAATCTTGCTCTGCAACTCCGCCAACGGCCAAATACACCCCAATGGCTGAAACATACCGACAAAGTACAAATTTTCATGCTCAGGATGTAGCATTTTCAAGTAGAGTTCGACTTTTCCTTTTCGATAGTCGATGAAATCCGCATCAAAAAATGGGTGCGCCAACACATAACCAGTGCAAGCAATGATAACATCTACCTCTTGACTTGTGCCATCTACGAAGTGAACAGTTTTTCCTTCGTAGCGATCTATATTCACTTTTGGGATGACTTTTCCATGTCTGATTTTGTACAACAGTTCATCATTGATCGTCGGATGGGTAGAACCAAAAGCTGTTTGTGGTTCTTGTAGTCCATAGAGTTCGTTTTTACCGTTCACCACTTTGAGGAGGAGTTCATTCAAACGATTTCTGATTTTAAAAGGAATCCAATGGGTACGTGTGCTGAAAACATCGCTCGGTATGCCTGCAATAAATTTTGGGACAATCCGATAACCACGTCTCCAACTGATCCACGTTTTTTTACTCACTCGGCTTGTCTCCACCGCCACATCACAAGCAGAATTGCCACCGCCGATGACGAGTACTTGTTTGTCTGCAAAAGGAGCTGCCTTTTTGTAATCGTGAGAGTGCAAAAACTCACCTGTAAATTCGCCCGGAAAGTCGGGATAGCGCGGCTGCCAATGATGTCCATTGCAGACGATCAGATGGGTGAAGTAGAGTTGTTCTTTCTTGCCATTTTGCTCAATATCTATTTGCCAACTTCCGTCTTCCAGTCGCTCCACATGTAACACCATCGTTCGAAAACGAATGTGCGGATAAAGATCAAATCGTTTGGCATAGGCTTGAAAATAGCGGCGCAGCTCATCGTGAGAAGGGTAGTCCGCTACACTTTTATCGAAGTCATCAAAGGTATAATCCTCGTATTGAGAAAGTGTTTTAGAACTGATGATGTGGGTCGTCTCGAATACACTCGAATGCCCTGCTTTTTCTGAATAGATCCAATTGCCGCCCACATCATTGTTACGGTCAAAAGCGACGACTTCTAGCCCTTGATCGAGTACATTCTTGAGGGCAGTGATTCCTGAGGGTCCTGCTCCGATGATAGCCACTTTTGTCTGCATAGCGATAATCTTGATGGATTTGGCTAAAGATAGAACTTGAGGACAAGTTCAAAAAGTACAACTCTTAAAATCGACAATTTGACGACATTTTCTATTTTGTGCAAGTTGCACGAGGGTCGCTTCCAGCGCCCCTTTTGCTCTATAAATTCAACTGAAAATACATGAAGAACACCATTAACTGGGGCATCATCGGTGCTGGAAAAATCGCCAATAAATTTGCGACAGACATCAAAGTCACCAAAAATGCCAAACTACGCGCCGTTGCTTCCCGCTCTCTCCCCAAAGCTCAAGACTTTGCTCATCAACACGATGCGACTCACGCTTTCGGTAGCTACAAAGACCTTTTGGATTGCCCGGATTTAGATGCTGTCTATGTCGCTAGCCCACATACTTTCCATGCCGAACACAGCATCCTTTGTATGAATGCCGGACTGCACGTGCTTTGCGAAAAGCCACTAGCCGTCAACACCCGGCAAGTGGAAGACATGATCGAAACGGCAAAAAAGAATAAGGTATTTTTGATGGAAGCTTTGTGGACGCGCTTTTTACCGACCATGAGCAGAACGCAAGAACTCATTGATAATCAGCAAATTGGGGAGGTTTATTCGGTGCGAGCAGACTTTGGATTCAGAGCCCCTTATGATGTGGAGAAGCGTATTTTCAATCGCAGTTTGGGTGGTGGAGCTTTGTTAGATATCGGGATTTATCCGGTTTTTTTGGCGTATTTTCTCTTTGGTTATCCCGACGATATAAAAGTGAGTGCACGCATCGGCGAAACTGGTATAGACGAAGAAATTGCCATGATTTTTAAATACAAAGACGGTCGAATCGCTGATTTGCATTCCACCGTTTTGGCGTATACGGATACCGAAGCTTTTATCTATGGTAGCGAAGGCACGATCAAATTGAACGAACGCTGGTTCAATCCGACTTCTATCGTTTTGAGCAAGTATGATGCCGACAACTCAAAAGTGATGCACGATGAATTGATTGATTTCGATTACAGAAGTGGTGGTTTTGAGTATGAGATCGAAGCGGCGAGTGAGGCGATTCTGTTGGGCAAACAAGAAGAGCCGCGCTGGACTTGGCAAGATAGTTTGAATATGATGAAAATCATGGATGCGATACGGTCGGACGTCGGTGTTGTCTATCCGGCTGATGTCAAATAGTTATCCGGCGAATGGATGTTCCAAGCAAAATAGGCAGAAGAAAGTAATTGTAGAAATTGATGAAATATGATGATTCACCGGGTGACTTGAATACGAACTACTTCCCCCGCTTCATCACCTCATCAATATCCACTTGCTGCGTATGCGTCGTGTGCTTAAAGTTCTTATTGGGATTGCGCATTTTGAAAAGCGCGGTGACTTGCTTCCAAACGAATAGCGGCACACCCGAAAGCGATTGCCAAACTTGATCGGGAACATTGGAGAGGAAAAGCGTCCAAAAAATAGTACCAACAAACAAAATACCTGCCACCAAAAGCAAAATGCTCATCAATGGCTGAATGAACCAACCGATCAAAAATAGGAAAGCTGCAAAAGCAATCAGAATAAATAGCGGCAAGGACAAAGTGACCAATCCAAAGAAAAACTGATTCCAATTCATACGAGACAACCCTTTCAGCATCAAACCTGAGGAGTTCGGCAGATTCTGAAAGTAAGAATACAACCATCGACTCCGCTGCGTCTCTATGCCTTCCGCATTGTCTACTTTTTCATCATAAATAATGGCATCCCAAGCATAAGCGATTCGCTCACCATGGCGTAGCAAGAAATTCTGCAAAATCTTATCTTCTTGCAACATCTTTTTCCATTTTTCCTTGCCTGCTTGTATGACTTCACTATCTAAATATGCTTGATACAGTTCGCGCTCGACAGCCATACCTGAACCCGAAATGACTGCCGAAGAACTCAATAAATAAGGCGCGTATCGCTCTACATAGTTCTTATAAAATTCGCCCAAAGCATCGACGGATGCCATGGTGGTATTCAAGTTTTTGGCGGTGCGCTGTCCTTGTATGCTGCGATGTCCGGTAGCGGCATATTGATTGATGATGGTCAGAAAATCGGGATGCGCCAGGTTATCTGCATCGTAGACGGCGATGTAGTCATGCGGACGCACAAAATGCTCGGTGGCATGGATGATGGACTTGACTTTGAGGTTGAGTGATGGATCGGGAAAGAGAATGGTCAACTGCTCATGCTCAAAATCCCAATCTTCTCTGTTGCAGTTGTCCGCGATCAAGTAAATGTGATGCTTAGCATGTGTTTGTTTCAAGAGTGATTCGACGAGCGGACGAGCAATAGATACATTTCGATAAGCAGTGATGATATTAGCAAAATCTACTGTCTGAGCTGTTGGCTTGGGCTTCCGCTCTTTAATCATCAAAGAAAAAAAGGTTGTCAAAAAAGGCAAGAGTAAAAATACCAAACAGATAATTGCCAAAATGGTATACAGAAATGTAATCATATAATTTGATCGTATCGAAAGACAATGAAGCAATATTGACTCAGATCATGTCATACTACACCAAAACCGACGCTTCCTTCTGATTCATAGAATGAACGGCAGCCGCCAAATCTTTCAGCAATTCTGGGTCTTTCTCTATCGCATTGCCTACGACGATGACATCTGCTCCGGCTTCCACATTGGCGAGGGCTTTTTCCGGGGTACGGATGCCGCCACCAACGATGAGTGGCACTTGAATTCCACTACTCACTGTAGCGATCATCTCCGTGCTGACGGGTGTTTTTGCGCCACTTCCTGCATCCATAAAGATGAGTTTCAAGCCCAACATTTCTCCTGCGACTGCCGTACAAAGTGCGATGTCATTTTTGGCAGCGGGGATAGGTGTTGTGTTGCTGATATAAGAGACGGTCGTCGCACTGCCACCGTCGATGAGCATATAGCCTGTCGACAAAATCTCGAGAGGGCTAACACGCAAGTAAGGCGCAGCTAAAACATGATTGCCGATCAAAAGTTCTGCATTGCGACCGGAGATGAGCGATAGAAACAAGACAGCATCTGCCCGATAACTCAGTTGAAACGAATTGCCGGGAAACAAGATCATCGGGATGTCGCAGGTTTTTTTGATGTCTTCCAGACATTGATCGAGCATATTGTTGACGACCAGACTACCACCGATGAAAAAGTAGTCCACCTTGGCTTCCATAGACAACTCTAGGATGCGCTGCATACTGCCTAACCGCAACTTGTCCGGGTCGATGAGCACGACAAACTTTTTTTGTCCGTTTTGTTTGGCTTGGACAAGAGATTGATATAGTTGAGTTGGATTGTTCATAGTTTGCCGATTCAAGGTGGGAGTCTAAGAGCTTATTGGGAGTTTAATAATCGGGCTGCAAACAGCTATTTTTGCGCCACTTTTCGTTAGAAAAATACTCACTTATCCAGATAAACTCGCATTTTTCCGCCTCAAAGACCAAATTCCCAACAAGCTCTAAACAAAGATAGAAAAATATTATACGTTTTCGCGTGCTTTGCCTAGTTGACGATAGGCGCGCCATAGCAATTCTACATCTCGAAAAACGCGATAATCTTTGGCATAAAAAAAGTCGAGTCGCCGCTGTGTGGCTTCATTGAGTATTGATTTTCGTAGATGAATACTATTCGCCAAAACGGAAGGACGAAGCTGTGGCAAAGTGTGATCTGGTGTTGAAAAAGGATGATAACCGATCCAAGTTTTATGACCCGAAAGTACGGATAAGCAATTGGTAATGAACGACTTGCGATCTTTGATAAATAGTAAGTGAACTGGAACAGTAAGCAATAAAAAAGAGGCGGTCAGCATATCAAAGAGACGTTTGTTGCGTCGCTGCAACGGTTGATTGATATTGTATTGAATCTTGATGGTGTAGAGCTCGCCAGGTTCATTTTTAGAGTGACTCCCAATGATGGACAAACTTTCTTCTGGTACGATTTTGTAATTGATGTTTGGTCCTAGCCGTGTCATCCACTGCATGATGTCTTCATTGGCTAAGTTTTTCGCACAAAAAATAATTTCGTCTACTTCATAGATACGGACGACCTCTTCCAACTGAGAAAAAGCACTCAGATAAGCTGAACTGGATTTGGCAGATGGCGACACCGTCCCGATCAAATTCTGATGAACAGCTGCTTGACTGAGTAGCTGCTGAACGCGCTCACTTTCTTCCAAACTTCCGACAATGACCAGATTTTTCAGTCGCTCGCGACCCAGATCAAAATTGCGGTAACGCAAAAAATGCAATAATACGCGCAGCAACGTCAAGCTGCCTAATGCCCAAACTGTCCCCAACACGATCAACGCCCGCGACGATCTCAAGTCCAATGGTAGCAATCCATAAACTGCTGCGATGACCAAACTGCCTAGTAAAATCCCTCTGACTAGCAGCCGTAAATCGCCTCTTCGATCATAGTGTCCACTGAAGTAAACACTTGTCAGCCAGATCAAAATGTAGAGTGGAAAATTGAAGTATGTCAAGCGGTCTGTGTAATAATTGGGGTCGTTGAAATGATAGTTGCCCCAAAAGTTTTTGAGGAAAAGGAGTCCACCGAATAGCAGTGCCGCATCCAAGACTGGCAAATACCATTTTTTGACCAAATTGGAGCATAAAGTCAGCAAAGCACGAAAGTAAATCGCTGCCCGAAGCATCAAAATGAATAGCTTGGCATTGCGCCCCTCGAAATGTTTTTGGGCAAATAAAATCATTGCCTGGTAGAAGGTACGCACATATTTGACGCTGCCTTTTTTGGTGCTTTCACCTTTGTAGTGAATGATGCTCGTCTCCGCTAGATAGTGATTTTCGTAACCTGCTAAGGTCACGCGATAGGACAGATCAATATCTTCGCCGTACATAAAAAAGTCCTCATCTAACAAACCGATTTCATCTAAAACGGACTTGCGCATCCACATAAATGCCCCGGCGAGTACATCGACTTGCTGATTTTCATTTTCAGAGAGATGACCGAGGTAGTATTGATTGAAAGTTGCTGATTTGGGAAAGAATTTGGATAACCCAATCGTCTTGCAGAAAGCGACAAAAGGGGACGGAAAACCACGCTTTGACTCTGGCAGATACGCACCGCTGCCATCTATCATTTTGACACCCAATGCGCCCACTTTTGGATGTGCTTCCATATATGCCCAACAAGTATCAAAGGTGTCTTCTTGCACCACCGTATCGGGATTGAGTAGCAAGATATATTTGCCTTTTGCTTGTCGGATCGCTTGATTATTGGCGATAGAAAAGCCCGGATTATGCTGATTGTCAATGAGATGTACATCAGGAAATTTGGTGCGCACCATCTCCACGGAGTCATCTACGGAGTTGTTATCGACGACAAATACTTCGGCTTCCAGTCGCTGTGTCGCTCGCGCTACGGCACGCAAAGCCTGCTCCAGAAAGTACTGAACGTTGTAGTTGACGATGATGATGGATAGCTGCACGAATGTAGATTCGGTGAGAAACGAAAGGGCAAATGTAAAATGAAGAATTTAAAATGATAAATGTAAAAGTGAAGCTCGCTGCTCATAGTATTGCTGTTTGCTTATCTGTAGTACAAAAATCACATTATCCGCCTCACTTTTACACTATAGATTTCACAGTTTTCCATTTTACACTACAACGCAGTTGGCTACTCTTTCATCAACTGATACGGTGTCCGTGCCATAATAGAGCGTCCCAATGTCAATTCATCGGCGTACTCCAGCTCGCCACCAAAGGAAATACCACGTGCAATTGTACTGATCTTGATGTTTTGTCCGCGTAGTTTTTTAGAAATGTAAAAGGCAGTTGTATCGCCCTCGATTGTCGGACTGATTGCTAAAATAATTTCCTTGACTTCCTCATCTGCCGCTCGTCCGATGAGGCTATCTATTGCTAGCTCATTGGGCCCTATGCCTTCTATGGGCGAAATGACGCCACCCAGTACATGATACAATCCTCGATATTGTCCGGTGCTCTCTATGGCGAGTACATCACGGATGCTTTCGACCACGCAAATCGTATGGCGATGGCGGCGAAGATCTTTACAGATGCTACAAATCTTCTCATCGGAGATGTTATTGCAGATTTGGCAGTGTTGTATGTTGTTGCGGAGATTCGTCAGCGCGGAGGTGATTTGCTCCGTTGCCATTTTATCTTGATTGATGAGATGGAGCACCAGTCGCAGTGCCGTCTTCCGACCAATGCTAGGCAAGGTAGCAAGTGAATCGACGGCATCTTCTATCAATTTGGAGGAGAAGTTCATATATTCTTTTTGTAAGAAAAGTAGCTTATGCTAACAATATGATAGCTAGGAAGTTGTATGGGATTATTTGATATTTTCTCAGTATTTACGATGTTTATTTTTTACGAAAATTAGCCATTCTATCTGATTTTTTGTTCAGATGCACTCTTGAGAGGGATAAAGGGTTCCCTGACAAGAGGAAAAACACAGACGATGCCTTCCGAGGAGTCGGAACAAGTTATCGGCGAGGCTTTTCAACGAAATATGAGCGAAAAAGATGCCGTCATGAAATAGGAAATTATATGCGCTCACCTAATAGACTTGTTACGCCGCATCTCGATTGACTACAACGGGCAAATTTCATTCTGTTCTGTGTTAAAATTTTTAGCCGTAGCTAGGCTATGCCGAAAAATTTTGCCTTATCCAAAATAAAATTTGCT
>JBCDHX010000069.1:0-29355 GCA_038749535.1 Bacteroidota bacterium | reverse complement strand
TTGATTGACTACAAAGGGCAAATTTTATCCTGTCTTGCGTTAAATTTTTTAGCCGTAGCGCGGCTATGCCGAAAAAATTTGCCTTATTCAGAATAAAATTTGCTCCTCTTCGCCATAATCAGCTACGGCGTAACAAGTCTATTATCTTTACACTAAAAAGCAATCAAATCCGCTACATGCTGATCCAATAGCTTGATGGTCGACTTAGAAATCAGTTCATTTTCGCCATTGATAAGTGTATTCAAAGAAGAAATCGGCAATTTATTGGGCATCACAATTGCACCCACATGATTCATGATTTGAGACAATTGATCCATCCCTCTCAGATTGCCTGCTCGTCCGGTCGCTGTGCCAACCAAAGCCACCTTTTTACCGCGAAAAGAAGTCTGATAGTGACGCACAGAACAGGCATCAATAAAGAGTTTCAATGCACCGGTCATACCACCATTGTACTCCGGTGAGACGATCATAAATTTAGTAGCAGGTAGGATGAATTCGTCTTGAAGGTCGGTGATGCTAGAAGCTTGCTGCTGATACATATCGGGATAGAAGTAGTCGTGCTTGATTTCGTCTAAGGCAAGCAATTTTACGGCTACATCTGTTTTTTTCTGTAAGCTTTCATGCAAATACGACGCAAAGATTTTACTTTTAGTCTGGCTATTGTTAGTCCCACTAATGACAACGATCATGTGTATTGTTGTTTGGTCGAGATACGAGCGTATCTTAGATTCAATTTAAAATTACCAACTAGAAAGGCATACAGTAGCAATTGGTTCACCCCAAGGAAGGCCAATTTATTTGTTCAACGTTCCTTGTTCAAAGTTAGTCATGTCTAAATATCTATTCTGTTTACTTCCTCTATTCGTTTGGACTTGTCGATCAACTACAGAAGAACCACCCAACATCGTGCTCATCCTAGCAGATGATCTAGGTTGGTCAGATATAGGTAGCTATGGAAGTGAAGTCAAGACACCACACCTCGATCATCTTGCAGAAAATGGACTCCGATTTACTCAGTTCTACAATACCGCCAAATGCTTTCCCTCTCGCGCTTGTCTACTCACAGGCGTCTACGCACAAGACTGTGGATATGACCGTACCTACATCAATCCTATTCAACAGGCGGTGACCATCGGAGAAGTACTGAGACGAGCTGGCTATCGTACTTATTGGTCTGGGAAGCATCATGGTGTAGAAAATCCAATTACGATAGGATTTGACCGCTATTATGGGCTAAAGGATGGCGCGTGCAACCATTTCAATCCCGGCTCGCAACGCCCTGATGAGGCACAACCTGCTCAAAAACGCAACAATCGAAGTTGGTGCATAGATAGTTTGTGTTACGTACCTTACACACCTGAGTCGGAAGATTTCTACACCACCGACTACTTTACGAACTATGGTCTTGAGTTTTTGGAAGATGCAAAAGCGCACGATCAACCCTTTTTGCTATACCTCGCCTACACCGCACCTCACGATCCTTTGATGGCTTGGACAGAAGATATTGAAAAGTATGAAGGCATCTATGATGAAGGCTATACGGCTATTCGAGAAGCGCGTTTTGAGCGACAGCGAGCGCTAGGAATGGTTGGAAAAGATGCTGTGCTATCGGAAGCAGCTTATGCAGATTGGGACACGCTTGATGCGACTAGCCAACAATTTGAAATCGACAAAATGGAAGTCTATGCAGCCATGATCGACCGAATGGATCAGAACATTGGTCGAGTGCTACAAAAGCTGGAAAGTCTCGATTTAGAGGACAATACACTCATCATTTTTGTATCTGACAATGGAGCTTCCGCAGAAGTCGTCAATCTATCGACCGACAATGATACAGCAACAGTCGGCACGATGGACAGATGGGTTTCTCTAGGCAGCGATTGGGCAAATGTGAGTAACACACCTTTCCGATTTTACAAGAATTATAGCTACGAAGGTGGGGTTCGGACGCCTATGATTGCTTACTGGAAAGATCACATCGAAGCCAATGCGATCTCCGACTTTCCGGGACATTTTATAGATTTGATGCCGACTTTTATTGAATTGGCGCAGACCGAATATCCAAAAGACACGACTTTGACACCGCTACGTGGTGAAAGTCTAGTGCCTGCGCTACTCGATGGTCAGCAAGAACGGACACAGCCGCTTTTTTGGCAATGGCAAGCTGGGAGCGCAGTCAGGAAGGATAACTGGAAGATCGTTCGTCATGGAGTAGAAGGAAAATGGGAATTATACGACTTAGAAAGTGATCCTGATGAACGCGAGAATATGGCTACTACTTTCCCGAATCAAGTCAGCCAATTGGATAGCTTATATCAGAATTGGTGGTTCAGTAATGAAGTGCAGCTAACCAGTAAATGATGAATGAGTGAACAAGAAAACATTAATAACAAATCAATGAATATCAACCGACGAATGAAATTATTACATCTTTTTTTACTTTGTTTATGCTATCAAATTGGTCATGCACAAATCGACCTACTTCCCGACTATTTCCAGTTTGAACCTGATTTAGTTTACGACAGCTCTATCGAATCGCCTACTGACTTCCTAAATTATGAACTCGGCGAACAGATGACCGTCTATGCGCATACAGTCGCTTATTTTGAAAAATTGGCGGCACAGTCAGATCGTCTAATCTTAGACAACTATGGTGAGACTTACGAGAACAAGCCGCTGATCTATACGGTCATCACTTCTCCCGAAAATCAAGCGAAACTAGAAGAACTGCGCGCCAAAAATGTCGATCTATGGAAACTGAGCACCGATGAACTCAATAACGGAATCGAAGATATGCCCGTCGTCGTTTCTTTCAGCTACAATATTCATGGAAACGAAGCATCTTGTACAGAAGCAGCTATGCAATTTGCTTATCGGCTAGCCGCTGCGGAAGATCAGGAAACAGAGGATTTGCTGGACGATGCGATTGTGCTGCTATTTCCATGCCTCAATCCCGACGGACGTGATCGCTACATTTATTGGTATAATTCAGTGCAGCGAGACAAGACAGCAAGCAGTCCGATGGATTTAGAGCACCATGCGCCTTGGCCCAATGGACGTACCAATCACTACTGGTTTGACTTGAATCGCGACTGGATATGGGGCGTACACCCGGAGTTGAGAGGATTTACTAAAATCTATCAATCTTGGATGCCACAGTTGCATGCAGACTATCACGAGATGGGCTACAACAGCAACTATTTTACCATGCCCGGCACGACACCGCGCAACCTGCTCCTACCTGATAATTATGACGCACTTGCAGATACCATCGGAAAAGCGAATATTGCCGCTTTCAATGAAAACAAAATTAGTTATTTCACCCGCGAGTCTTTTGACTTCTTCTATCCCGGCTATGGGTCTAGTTATCCGAGCATTATGGGGGCGATTGGGATGCTGACAGAGCAAGGCGGCATCGGTGGTGGCAGAGCTATCGAAACCAATGACGGCAATGTATTGACCCTTCGTCAGCGTATTTTCGATCATTACTTGACGTCAGTAGCGACTCTGCGAAAGGCAGTTCAGAACAAAGGAGATTTCATGCGCTACACTTACGATGCGCAGCAGCAAAGCACCAATAAAAGCGATGTAGCTGCTTATATTCTACCCAAAAATGAGAGAGATTATACGCACGACGTCATCCGAATGTTGCTCCGACAAGGCGTAGAAGTGCTTCAAAGTGATAAGAAGTTCTCAGTAAGCGATGCGCGTTCTTTTCGAGACGATCGGTCTGAAAAGCGCGATTTTGCTAGCGGCACTTATGTCATTTCTACCGATCAGCCGCGCCATTTATTCATCAATAGCATCATGGGACGCAACATGGCAATCGAAGACTCTGTCATGTACGACATGTCTACCTGGTCTGCTCCTTTAGCTTATAATTTAGAAGCATACGCGACCAATAACGCGTTTTCACTATCTGATTTTTCGCGAGTGCAGGAGTTGGGGGATCGAGTAGTCAATTACGAAGAATCGCCCATTTTACCCTATGCTTATATCATTGACTGGGATCAGCGAAATGCGCCCAAAGCTTTGGCTATGCTGTGGGAAAAAGGCTATAATGTGCGTGCCGCTACAGAACCTTTTGGCTATGTAGAACCGCTATTTTCGAGAGGGAGCTTGACTGTTTTAGTCGGACGAAATCGCGATAAGATGGATAGCATCGAGTCGGATATGGCTGAAATTGTAGACAAGATCGGTGTCGAAGTCGTACCAATGTCCACCGGACGCATGAATCAAGGCATCGACTTGTCTTCCAATAGCAATCGACCACTCACACCTCCTAGAACAGCTTTACTCGTGGAGCCACCTTTCAGTACTTACACTTGTGGACAGATTTATTTCTTATTCGATCAAGAAACTGGATTCGGTGTTGATCGCATCCGGACGTCGATGTTGCAGCAGACGGCGATGCCGAAATTTGGGAGTCGCTATGGCTATGCGGATCTAAATGACTATGATGTCTTGATCTTAGCAGGTGGCGGTGGTGGATTGCGACAGCTTTTTCCGGCGCAGCAATTGCAACAGCTAGAAGTATGGATCGCCAATGGAGGCACACTGGTCACAACAGAAAGCGCCGCCCATTTTTTCACTAAAGAAAACTGGAAGTCGGCAGCAGCGAAGAACATCAAATCAGCAAGAGATACTTCTGATGCGGCGAAGTACTTGTCATATGAAGATCGACGCGATTATTATGGCAAAAAGAATGTGCCAGGTTCGGCATTGCTAGGACAAATTGATGTCACCAATCCATTGGCATTTGGGATGAAGAAAGAGGTGTATAGCTTGAAATTTGGGAGTCGAGCATTAGAACCACACCCAAATTTGCAGACCGTCGGGCACTATCATCAAAACGCAAATGAGCTACTAGTCGCCGGCTATTCCAATCGTGAAAATCTGGAAAGTTTGGCAGGCAAAACGTTTGCAGCGGTACAGTCGTATGGTCGCGGAAAAGTAGTCTATTTGACAGACAATACGCAGTATCGGATGTTTTGGTTGGGTTCAGCGCGCATGATGCAAAATGCGGTGATGCTGTTGCCTAGCTTCTAGCGATAATAGTCGCCACAGCATGGATGTATGTATTGTGGCGACTATCTATTCTTACTACAATCGAAACTCCGCTTTCAATCCTTTTTGAGAACTCGTTCCTACCATCACTTGAAACAACCCCGGCTCGACTATCCACTTGCCTTCATGATCGTAAAATCCCAATTCCTTTGGCGTCAGCGTGAACTTGACCGTTCTGGAGTCACCCGGCGCTAAAGTGATCTTTTCAAATCCTTTCAATTCTTTGACGGGACGCACTACACTAGCCACCGGATCGCTCAAATACAATTGTACAACTTCCTGTCCTGCTAATTCACCGCTATTCCTGACAGTGACACTGACTTGTATCGCCTCGGCGTCTTGCGCATTGATGACCAAGTTGCTGTAATCAAAAGTCGTATAGCTCAACCCGAAACCAAATGGAAATAATGGCTCGTTCTGCTCATCGCTATAGTGAGACCAAAATACAGTGGGGTTGGAATTTGGTCGTCCGGTGCGATAATGATTGTAATAAATTGGTACTTGTCCCACACTCTTCGGGAATGTCATCGGTAGTTTTCCACTCGGATTGTTGTCGCCGAATAGGGTAGCAGCGACGGCCTTTCCTGTCTGACTGCCTAGCTGCCAGGCTTCTACGATAGCGGGAACATTCTCGGCTGCCCAAGGCAAAGCGAGTGGGCGACCATTCATTAAAACCAAAATGATATTTGAATTTGCGGTATATACTGCTTCTAATAGTTCTTGCTGCACACCCGGCAGATCTAGTTGCGTACGGCTACGTCCTTCTCCAGTCTGAAATCCATGTTCTCCCAATACCATAATGACTACTTCCGACGCCTTTGCCAAATCAATAGCTGCTGCAAAGCCACTGGTGTCGTCTTCGTTGATAGAGACTTCAAAGACAAAATCGGTCTTATCTGTCACCAAATCCGCTCCTTTTTCATAAGTCAATTGATCAGAATAAGCACGCAAGCCTTCTAATACAGAGACGGCAGTATTATCGTCTGAACCGATGCGCCAGCTACCTAGCGGACTGTTTTTATCATCTGCCAAAGCACCGATAACGGCAATCTTAGATTGTGATTTTTTGAGGGGAAGCAAATTGCCCTCGTTTTTCAAGAGGACGATAGATTTTTTTGCGACATCCAAGACAGCAGCCTGATGATCTTTGTGGTACAGCAGGTTTTGCTCACGCGTTTCGTCACAATATTTATAGGGATCATCGAATAATCCTAGCTCAAATTTGGTACGTAAAATACGGCGCACAGCATCATCTACTAGCTGTTCATCGACGCGACCATCCGCCACCGCTTTCTTCAAATGACTGACATACATATAAGATTCCATATCCATATCTGAGCCTGCATTTGCACCCAAAACTGCCGCCTGCTCCAGATTTTCTGTAAAACCATGCGCTATCATCTCGCCACCCGATCCCCAGTCAGATACCACAAAACCTTCAAAACTCCATTTATCCTTCAGAATGTCGCGTTGTAGCCATTCATCACCCGTCGCCGGGATACCATTCAAAATATTGAAAGAATTCATAACCGTCCTGACACCCGCATCTATGCAAGCCTCAAAAGGTGGAAAAACAAAATTGTACAATGTATTTCTTCCAATGTCTACTGTATTATACTCGCGTCCAGCTTCTGCGAATCCATATCCGGCAAAGTGTTTTGCACAGGCCAAAATGGTATTATTGGCAGACAAATCATCACCTTGAAAGCCACGTACACGCGCCGCTCCGATCTTTGCACCTAAATACGGATCTTCGCCACCGCCTTCCATGACACGTCCCCAGCGCGCATCGCGAGAGATGTCAACCATGGGCGCAAATGTCCAGTTGACACCGACAGCGGATGCTTCAATCGCCGCCACGCGTGCCGATTGCTCTATCGCTTCCATGTCCCAGCTAGCTGCTTCCGCCAGTGGTATAGGAGCGAGTGTCTTGTAGCCATGAATGACATCCGAGGCAAAAATCATCGGGATACCGAGACGTGACTCCTCGACCACTAGCTTTTGCATTTCGCGTACCTGTTTTACGCCTCGCACATTCAAAACAGAGCCGACTTGACCAGATTTCAAATGATCGTATTTCTTTTTGGCATCGCCCTCAGCAGGTACAGGACCGGTCGCTTCCCAAAAGCCATTGTACTGATTCATTTGACCTATCTTTTCCTCCAAGGTCATCTTTTGTAGAAGGTCTTCGACACGTTGGTCGATGGATTGTTGTGCCACGAGAATAGAATTTAATGCTGCGCTCAGGCAAAGGCAGCCGACGAGAAAGTATTTCATTGTGTATTGTTTTAGAACTTGTCGGGATGTTGATATTCGGAGCAATTTATAGTCCAATGATTAAACACCTAATAAAACGCTTAGTTAACGACTGCAAGGTAGCAGATAAATCAAGGAGTGGCTACGCTAGGTATCAATTCTTTATTCTAAGCGTCGGAAAGTTGCGTGTCAACACTTTTTGCAACTGCATACTATGCTGAGGAAGCTGAAGCTTCTCTCGCATTTGTTTTTTCTCCAATATGACCATTTGAGTTACGGTTGTCTTGATTTGTAGAAAAGTGGTCAGCGGCTTTCGCAAGGTCATTTGCGTCCAATTCGGCAACGAATTGTACCAATCTTGCGCAATTAGTTTCTCCACAGGCGCATATTGCAATTGCCGAAAATGGCTCAACCAATTTTTGATCAGATATTGCTCGAAGACATCTTCGGGGAAGAGTTGTACTTTTCGATTGCGCTGACAGATGAGTGTCAAGATATGATCCAATTCAATAAAACTATCCTCATCTATATCCAGCCATTGGTGCATTGCTTGACTGTAAAGCGTCAGTTCATGAGT
Source organism: Bacteroidota bacterium (assembly GCA_038749535.1). GTDB lineage: Bacteria > Bacteroidota > Bacteroidia > Chitinophagales > Saprospiraceae > JAAUTG01. Next base: position 21,455 of record JBCDHX010000069.1, on the reverse strand, counting down.
AGATAGTTCGATATTCAAACGCGCTAGATTTTGGGCACGCACTTGCTGATAGTGATAAGCAGAAACGCTACGATCCTTATAGGTTAGATTTTCACGATGACGCCTGTACAAAAGCAATATTTCAGGAATGTTGGCGACTTTGGTATGTTTTGTCATATCTATCCAGAGCTGCCAATCTTGTGCGCGTAAGCGTTTTTCATCATACTGTAGTTGATGCTCTTCCAATACAGAATGGCGCATCATAATGCTAGGATGGGATAAGCAATTGTGAAAAAAAAGTTGTGTCTGTATGGCGTTGGCTGTGGTCGGTGTTTTCCAAATTTCTCCCTCGTCCAGTCCCATGATTTCTACCCAACTTCCACAGACGCCTATATCAGGATTTGCTTCCATAAACTCAAACTGCGTCTGCAAACGATGCGGTAGACTGATGTCATCCGCATCTATGCGAGCGATATATTTTCCCTGAGCAGCGGCTAATCCTTTGTTTAGAGATTTGGGGAGTTGTAAATTGTCTTCGTTTTTGATGTACACAATTCTAGGATCATAATAGCAGCCGATGATAGATTCGGTTTCGTCGGTGGATGCGTCGTTGATGATGATGAACTCGAAGTCACTAAAGCTCTGATGCAGTATGCTGTCGATGGCATGGCGCAAATAGGTAGCTCCATTATAGACGGACATTACAATGGAAATGATAGGCTTTCGTGCTCGCGTATTCAATCTCAAATCGGTGGTTCTATTTTTTGATAGCATTGCCTAGTTTGATAAGAGCGTGACCAAGTTTTGTCTTTACTTTCCTGTTGAATGTAGGCGGCTTCTTTTGATTAGGAAATAGTTTTGAGGAAAGCGGAAAGTTACAAAAGCGATCTATTTCTTGATGGATTAGCTGTTGATAAAATGAAAGCTTTGACAGATTGATAGCTGCTTTTTCTATTACGTTGAGTTTGGTAAATTCATCTGTCAAGATATGGTCGAAAAAATCTTTATCGACACGCAATTGCTCTCCGTCCAGTACGCCTAGCATCCATCCGCGCAGCATGATGTCAAACTCCAGTTCTGTAGCTGCTTTTTCTTTCCAATAGGGTAGAAGATTGTCAAGATAATGGAAGTGTTTTTTTGCTTGAAAATAGCCATTTCGAAATATGTCTTTATAATATTGCTCATAGTCATGAAGTGCGTAGATAGTTGGCTGTACGTAGTGATAATATCCTAGATCATTCATGCTGCGATAGGTCGTTGATTCGGGCCAGCGGGCGTGTGGATCGGTAGGGATGAAAGTGGTGGCTTGTTCTAGAAATTTGGTTTGATAAAGATGTAGTCCTGCAGTACGAGGCTTGCCAAAGACGTGACACGAAATATGACCTTGATAGACATATAATTTATCCTGAATGGATGCTGGTAATGCTTCTGCTCCCGCTATCAATTGCTCAACCGCTCGCCTAGCTAAGAGCACATCTGCGTCCACCGCCAGTGTCCAGCGCTTATCTCCTTCTCGCCCAATGCGAAACGTCTCTTCCACTGCTCGACTGAACGGCTTTACGTGGATGAGGAAAATTTGCTCTTTTGGTACTTGTTGTTCTACTAAAAGTCGGCAAAGTTGCTCTGTGCGTTCTCCCGAAGCACGTATAATAACGGTGACGTTTTGCTTCATGATCTGATCGTTTTATGATGACGATACCATCTATGAACTCGAAAGTCAGCGATGACCACAAAGACAGCAGCTAAAAAAAGAAAGATGACTCTGATTTGTCTAAAATCAATCGTTTCAGATACGAAAAAGGAGAAAGGAGAAATGAGCATATCTCGAACCAAAAACTCACTATCTACGAATATAAAATAACTGTGTTGTACTAGGAAAATTGATAATACAACAATGAATGTTTTCCAAGAAATTGAGCGGTGAAGTCGATCGATGATGCCATAATTATTGAGATAGGTACGAACAGATTCCCATCGGATAAAGAGTAGATAAATAAGTAAATTATTGATATAAGCAATATTTAAAATCCACCAAGTCGAAACATGAAAGACGACTGCGATTAAGCAAAAAGAGCGTAACCACTTTCGGCTAAGAACAACAGGCAGGAAGAGTACTTCTAGTAAGACTGCTGCGTAATCCATCACCTTCCAGAGTAGCGGATAGGAAAAAGAAGAGAGAAATGAAGTAAATACACCTTTATCTTCTAGAATGTATAAATGTAAACCAAAGTAGTTATAGGTTCCAAACTGGTCGAAAGCCAACCAGCCGTTCAAAATTTTGCTCCAGCCTGCTGTAAACATGGCGAAACCTAGTATCATAGCCACTATAAATGGCGAGTAAGCAGTTATCTTATTACGGCAATCCCCTTGTTTCTGATCTAAAGAAAGGCATCTGCCCCAGCCCGAAAATGCTAGAAGTGCGGGTAAGATTACCACTAAGATGGCATGTCCGATTTTGCCTAGAGAAAATTTTAATGAATAGCCCAGAATGAGTAAGCCCGTAAACAGTAAGCAGTTTAGAGTGGTACGATACCCAAATAAAATACAAATGAGCGTAATCAATATACCAAAATCCAATAGCAAAAGCAGCAAGCGTGGCGGAATGGATTCAAAAAACGGACGGGCGATACTAAAGCGTTGTGGATAGAAAAAGTAGTCCGGCACTTCACTTAACCAACTAAAGCTAGGGACACCTACCAGTAAGAGGTAAAACCCCGCAAACAGAATACGATATAGAGCTAGACCTTCTAAAGATATTTCGTATTCCTTGAATAGTAAATGATCGTAAAATCGCTTCATAACTCCAGCTTAATTTCTTGTGCCAATTCCTCATACTGCTCTTTTGTGGCGATTACATAACTTCTGTCGTATAGTTTGAAATGAATAGTTTGTATAGACTGTCCGGTGAGTTGATTTACTCTCTTTTTGATGTATGTTTTAAGTGGATCGAGTTCTTTTCGCCTTTTCTGTCGAAGTTGTATCGGATGTTTTTTGAAGATGATGTATTTCATTCGTTCGTAGGTAGTTATCGGAAGTTGTATTTTGGTATTGTATTCTTTTTGACTGTTCAAAAGCATATGAAAGGTGCGGACATCCCAATTTTTGGGAGAGAAGAGAAACACATCTTTGTAAGCTAGATCGTGTGTGCCACCTGTTTCATCAAAGGCTGTGATTGTTGTAAATTTAGCGTTGACCGTATCTAGGTTGTCTACAGTAGCTCCGAAACTAGGCTGATAGATGGCAGGATATGGCTCTTCAATGAAAAGAATGAATATGTACATAATTATCATAGTTGCCAATAGCAGTGGTACTAATCCACGTTGTAGGGTCTTCTTCATATCAATTTAGTTATGTGCTTGCCACCAAAATTCTAGCATCAGTAAGTGAAAAAGTGAGTTACCATCCAGTTGGGTAGCGTCAATAGTTCGGACTAGTATGCCATGCTTAGACAGCTCACCCTTGTTCAGAATATCAGTAACTGCTCTCGACTGTAGTGCCATCCAGTGTTGAAAGCTAAAGCCGCGTTTCGGCATGTTTAGGATACCATCATGCAACTGTTGTTTCAAATTTTCATAGAGTAGATGTTTCTTAACACCTCTTTTGAAATAGACGTCAGGATGTAACCTGGCAGTGAATTCGAATACTTCGTGATCCAAAAAGGGGACTCTGACTTCCAGAGAATGCATCATGCTAGACAGGTCAGCGCGTACTAGACAGGACTCTAGCATGAAAGTGTGGGTATCCAAGTTTTGAAACTGTTCAAGTGGAGTGAGCGAGGGGCGATAGTGTTGTTCGTAATACCAAAGATGCCTCTCTTTCATCTGTGCGACGATGTCGGCATTCAAAATACCTTTGTTGCTCAAAGCCCGATATGCACCCGTCATCGATTTATAATAATGCCTGAGCAAATGATGTTTTTTCCCTTTCCATCCTTGCTTTATCCACCATTTGTAGGAGCGTTTGCGATTCAAGAACTGATCCAAATTATAGTACCAGTTGTAGCCACCAAAAGCTTCATCTCCACCATCTCCGGCAAGTGTCACCTTATGGTTTTGTGCCGCTAATTCTGATACATAATAATAAGGTAGCATGGAAGAGGTGGCGTAAGGCTCATCGTAGTGCGTTGCCAGTTTCTGCAAAAGCGATAAAAAGTCTTCATCACTAGAAAGGACGCGTTCATTATGGATGGCTTCAAATCGCTGTGCTATGGCAGCTGCTTGCTGATGTTCACTCCGCTCTGAGTCTTTAAAACCTAAAGAAAAAGTGGATACTGCTTTTTCTTGTTGGCGCATATACATTAGCAAAGCACTAGAATCGTATCCTCCACTCAGAAACAAACCGACTGGCACATCACTCACCAAATGTTCCTTTACCGCTTTTTGAAGTATATTGTTGGTCTGCTCAATGGCAGATTGATCGGGTATTTTTTGACTACTGTAGGTCAGCTTCCAGTATTGCTTAACTTTGAATTGATGCGACTTTTTATCATACACTAAATAATGTGCAGGAAGTAATTTCTGAATCGACTGCCAGACACTATTGGGATGTGGTATATAAGAGTAGATAAAGTAATCGGCAATGGCACTCGGATTGAGTAATTTGCGTACCGTTGGGCAAGCTGTAATGCCCTTCATTTCCGAAGCAAAAACGAATTGAGTGTCATCGTGATGATAATACAAAGGCTTGATCCCAAACCGATCCCTAGCCATCAGCAATTGTTGCTTATCATCATCCCAAATCGCGAATGCAAACATTCCTTTGATTCGGTTCAGTAGTCCCTGAATACCCCATTCTTCATAGCCATGAATAAGAACCTCGGAGTCTGTTTTAGATTGAAAATTATGTCCTGCCTTTATTAATTGTTGGCGAAGGGACACGTAGTTATAAATCTCGCCGTTGAAGGTAAGCCAGATTGTCCCATCTTCATTAGACATAGGCTGTTTGCCGTCTTCGCTCAAGTCTATAATGGATAAGCGGCGGTGTCCAAGAGCGACTTTTCCTTCATTCAATATCATTGTACCGAAACCGTCTGGTCCACGATGATATAGTGTGTCACGCATAGCATTAAACATCTCTATATCAATAGATTGTCGTTGTTGAATATGTCCTATGATTCCACACATTTATTTCAGATTTTTTAGGTCTAAAAATGCGGAATCAGAGCGCACTACATCAAATTGTAAATGCGGCAGAATTACTTTTTCTTCATACAGTATCCTCATTTCCACGACATTCTCCAATGTCAAATTCTGCTGATTGCTACCCTGCTGCATATGGACAGGAACATCCAGCACACTGATCCATTTGGGATCATAATTGAGCTTATTAGTTGTAAATTCAGTTAGAAAATGATAGAATAAAGCTGTTTGATTTTCATTGTATTTGTATTGACCATTTTCCGTTTTGTACTTTTCTATCAGACTCATATTTTCTGCCAAATTGCGTTTACTCCAATCATTCACAATATTCAGTACTGCCATATCATTGCACTGACCGAGTGTGCTAGAAACAAATTTTTCGTCCAAAGAATAAGTGAAACGGTTCTTCGCAAAACCAACATCGTAGGGAGAAAAGAAGGAAGTGTCCAGTCTTTTTTGATTGCCATTCTCTTGCATCAAGAAAAATGTATAGCTATTGATATAGCCACAATCTAACCAAGCTAACTTGATGACATTCAGGAAGTTGGGTAGTAATAATAGTAAGAATCCATAGCTAATTAGATTAGTTGTCGTAAAAAAGCGCTGACTATATGCACGATCCTTCAATAAAATCAAACCAATGATGACTTCAATGACAATCCATTGCCAAAAGAAAATACCACTCAGTATATAAACCAACACATGAAAACCAATAAAAAAACCAAGACAAACAGCCGTCAGTCTTCTATCAATCAATAGCAAAAGGGGTAATATCAACTCAGTAATTATACCACCATACTGTAGGAGCAAATGATATTCATTCAGAAAATCACCTACTGCAATTAATGTGCTTTTATTGAGGAAACTGAGCCAACCAGCATCGAAAGAAGCGGCAAATAGATTGTATAAGTTATTGTCATTGAACCAGTTGAGGTTAAATTTCCCAATACCAGCCTGAAAATACCACGTTCCTAGAATTGACATCAGAAAGATAACATACAATTGCCAATCAAAGCGGTTGTTGAGCAAACGATTACCTACCATAAATAGCCAAAAGCAAATCAAGATGGGCAGCACTAGGGATTTATGTGTATGATCATAGCCAATGACATGTGGGTATTCGAGCTGACCAGTAAGCAGAATAAGTTGAAAAATATAGATTGGTAGCAGCATTGGGCGATATAAGACAGCACCTGTGAGCACGATCAACGATAGACGATCTACCAAAAACCAAGTATCGTAATAGTGATTGTAGTCCATCAGGGCGATGGTGTAAGTTTGTATGAGCACTACAGTCAGAAAAAGATAACGTGCCAATCGACCAACATCCTGAAGGCGAACCGGAAAGAAATAAGTAAGTAGCAGGCTCGTGCCGAAGAGAGCAGATAGCAGTAAAACCTTGAGCTTACCGAAAGTCAAAAAATTGCTAATCAGTGGTAAATGATCAAAATGGACTGCTCGAACCTTTATATCCATCAGTCCGTAGAGCCACCACTGCCCTAATACTACAAATAGCAGAAATGCTAGTTGTAATAGTAGTGCTTTCCAATTAATAGAAGATAGGTGATGCATAGTTCTGAGGCTATCAAGAAGATGTGAGTGAATACTGACCTAGTCTAGATCTAATTGCTCTTATATTTTTGATGTGCGAATAATCCTTAATCAACTTCTTCGTCCTCGAAGGCGGACTGCCGATATCCGAAACACCCAGAAACTGCCAGATGGTAGAAAAGTCAAAATCGCCTGCCGTTAGTTCTTCGTAAGTGAGTGTCAGATGAGGAATGTGAGCGGACTGTACGAGATTTTGCCAAAGTGATACATCAGCTGATATGCGCTGCATAAACCACTCAAGGGTATCGATATTCATCTCGATTTGTGGACGTTTGACCTGTTGGTCATTGGTGCGCATCCATTGATTGAGGGCTCTTGCTTGATACCAAGAAATCGCCGCCGCCAGCCGATCTTGCCGATGCAAAATGAGGATGCGATAGTTGCCATCAAGGAAAATATCATTGAGTTCAGAAGTGAAAAGGGTACCGCCATGTACCTTGATGCCAATATAATGAGCACATCTTTTTTTGCCGAGTGTCGTGAATACTTCGTTAACGAATGTAGCGGTGTTTCGCTTTGGCTGTTCATTGGTGTTTTCTATGCCATCAAATCGTTCTCTAGACACTATTTCATCATCAAAATAGTCGCCGTTGAAAGGTGTGACACCTAACCGGTGCGTCCGTGCTTGGAAGTCAGCATCATCCTTGAAAAGCTGTCCGTATAGTTCGATATTGCTATGTTGATTGAGGATGCTAGTTAGCATATTGCTACCGCTTCTCTGATGGCAGAGTAGTAAAAAACGCTTCGGTGGAATCCAGCCTTTCGACTTGGCAAATGACTGAATTCGGCGCATCATATCTTGTGGGCTTCTAATAATCTTCTATTGTTTTCACTTAAAGGTAGGCGATGACATAGTGAAAAAATAGATATGACCGCTCTTGATTGGTAGGCAGCTATGGGATAAAAAAGGCATATTAAAATATACTCATTAATCATTTATAAGATGATATAAAGTCTATTTTTAAGTGTAGTAAACAAAAAAGAGGTTACTTCTCACGAAGCGACCTCCCCATCAAAATCTGTTGTTTAGGGAATTTGTAATAAATAAGATATCCAATTTTTTGAGAATTATCGCGAACGAATACAAGGCACGAAAAAGGAAAATAGCCTTAGCTACATGACTGATGAGTAACGCAGTAGTCGTTTGTGAGAAAATCAAAAACGGGTAGATTATATTTTACAACTTCCCTTATATCTTGGTCTGAGGCTACCATTCTTCTTCAAAGCCCGGCTTATTGAATATCTCTGCCCAATCGCGATGCCCTTCTTTGAAAGAACCCAAACACCAAGTAAAAGTAAAATCGACACTCGGTGGAGCAAGCGTATCGTGATAAGTAGGCGTCACATTGATAGCGACTTCATCGAAAACGTGTACATAAGTATTCACTTTTTCTTCCGGCAAAGCGCAATTTTGAAGGACATAAGGCACATCGCCTTCTACATCTGACTCGCAGCGAAAATGATAGATTTCTTCTTTGGCATTCTCGCCCAAGCCATGAGGTCCGTCCGGTCCATGAAAGTGAGGTGGATAGCTGCCGATACCACCACGATTCGCCATATAGGTATCACCGAATAGCAAGCGACAGGCTTTCACATTTTGATCGACCAATTTGAAAACGGTACGCTCACTCATCGGGCGACGATTTCCTAAGTCAGCAGCCAGTGGCGTTCCTTCGATGTCGGTGTGGCGGACGAGCTGTACGGGATGTTTCGTATTGCAGTCAATGGCTTTAAACTCGCTGACATCTGCTGAACTGTCTGTGCTGATGGTGATACCGCTATTTATGCCGATATAGATGACATCGCCTTTGTTTAAGGTATGCGATTCGCCATTTGCTGTTACGGTCGCGCTGCCTCGATTGATGTAGTAGACGGCTTCTTCATTGCTGAGGGAGCGACTGACATCTTGATAACTGCTTTGGCTCGTATTTAATAAAATACGCGCCATACGCAAGAACTTGAAGGTTGAGTTGTCACCGCTGATGATTTCTTGCACTGAATTTTGAGTCGGTGTTGCATCAAAAGCTTCTACTTTTCGAACTTCATTTTTTACAGGGACGATGACAGATAGATCGTGCCGACGTTCTTTGGGCGATTTTGCTGATGTTGTTACTGTATCGCCTATTGTTTTAGGTGTAACCATGTTTTGTTTTTGAGCTATTAGCTGCTAGCCATTAGCTATGAGCCTTCTACAGAAAGCTTAAATGAATTGCTTTTATCTGAATTGGTGGAGTTATTTAGTTTTCATTTTTGAACGATATACTTATTCTTACTGAAATCTAGCTAATAGACTTGTTACGCCGCATCTCGATTGACTACAACGGGTAAATTTCATTCTGTTCTGTGTTAAATTTTTTAGCCGTAGCTAGGCTATGCCGAAAAATTTTGCCTTATCCAAAATAAAATTTGCTCCGCTTCGCCATAATCAGCTACGACGTAACAAGTCTAATGGCTAAAAGCTTATTGCTAGTAGCTCAAACTTACCTCGCCATCCATCCACCGTCTACGTTGATGATTGTGCCATTGATGTAGTTGCTCGCATCGGACGCCAAGAATATAGCTGCGCCGACCAGGTGTTCCGGTTCGCCCCAATGTGCTGCCGGGATGCGTGATAAAATGCTTTTGTATCGCTGTTTATCGGCTTGCAAGGCGGCGGTATTGTCTGTTTTGATATACCCTGGCGCGATAGCATTGATCTGAACATTGTGCTGTGCCCATTCATTGGCTAATGCTTTCGTAACGCCTGCTACGCCATGTTTGCTGGCGGTATAAGCGGGCACTGTAATGCCACCTGTATAAGACAACATCGAAGCAATATTGATGATCTTCCCACTACCTTTTTTGATCATTTTTGTCCCAAACTGCTGAGACAGGTAAAAGAGTGCCGATAAATTGACTTGAATGACGTGATCCCAAGCTTTCATCGGAAAATCTGTCGCCGGATAGCGTTCTATTGTACCGCCATTGTTAAGCAAAATGTCAATGTCGCCTACATTTTCTACAAAATCGGTGAGGGCGGTTCGGTCGCTTAGATTGACGGCGATGGCAGTAGCTGAATCACCGTTTTCTTTGATTTTGTTAAGTGTCTCATCACAGCCACCTTCGCGACTAGAACTACAAATGACTGCTGCTCCCGCGGCTGCCAAACCAATCGCCAATGCCTGACCAATACCTCTAGACGCACCTGTAACTAAAGCCTTTTTGCCATCTAGTCTGAATGAATGATTCATGTATGTGAGTGTGTGATTTTTAGTTGATTCATTGCACAAAAGACGCAGAACGATTCTCTACGCCCTGATACTGAACTGAGTAATTCCTTATGAAGTGTAATTTTTGAACAAGGAAATCTTCCTACTGCACAGAAGCGGATTTCAGCAGTTGCTCAAAATCAGCTGCATTTTTAATACCAGTCACATCTCTTTCCCAGGCTGCTCCAAATTGATAAACGAAAGGCTCGTTCGTCACTTCCGCAACCATCAAGTGCGTCTCAGCATTTTCGACATACTCATAGTTGATGTCTTTATCGACCAATACTGCCATGCCCATCATCTCTTCATGATAAGATTGTTTGCCCCAAGTGTAGAGATAAGCGGATGCATCAGACATACCCATCGTATAGTCTGGCAGGTGCTTGACCACTCCTGTCGCCCAGCGCGCGCCTTCCGGTAAAGTGCCTTTTACTACTTTGAGTGTCACATTTGACATAGGAGAACCAGCGGACAAGCACCATTCTTCTTCTATGCTAACTATTTCTGACCCAATCTTTAGTCCTTCAAAAAGGGTGGTAACACAAGCAGTCTCCTCATCGTCTTTGGTGACGGAAACGGTTTGTTTTTGATAGTCAGAAAAAGTGATGACCGATTCGTCCAAATAAACTGCCGGACTGCCCATACCTAATGAATTGCCGACTTTCAAAATATCAGAACCCCAGTCCATAATATCGTGATAGTCCCAACCTACAGTATCCATGACCAAATCCGGGGTGAGTTTGCCGTAAATGTCATAGCGATGACGGCTATCCATATAGAAACGATAGGCGATTTGGTCATTTTCTAATACCGGTCCTTCAAACATCACCCATTTGTTTTGTGGGTCTAGATTATTGGGGACGACTATTTCTTTGCGTGGCGTATAGTCTGCGTCGATGATGGACTTTTCTTCATTGTTGTAAGGCTTGTCTTGGATGTGCAAGACGGCTTGTACTCGATCTTGAGTTTCGGTGGCAGTCGGTGTTTCTTGAGGTGTCTCTTCTTCCACAGCAGGCGTATCGCATTGTGAAAAAAGGAATAAACAAAAGAAAAAATAGATAATGAAACGCATGAAAATAGGTGTAAATTAACTCAGACTTTTCAATCGTCGGCGCAAGGCTTCCACATAGTAATAATCTGCATAAACCAATGGTGTATTGATCTCAGAATTGCCGGGTTTGTTGCCCACAGATTGATTGAGGAAGAAAGGTACGGCTTTCGTTTGATAACTGTCTTGACTCAGGCTCAATAAAATCGTGTCTGCCCATTCCAGATATTGCTCTCGTTTGGCAGGCACATAGTCCGCCAGCTCAATCAGGGCAGAAGCGGCGATGGTAGCAGCGGAGACATCTCTTGGCTCATTCGGGATGTCCGGTGCATCAAAATCCCAGTACGGAATCAAATCCTTTGGCATTCTTTCATGCGTAAAAAAGTAGTCGGCTATGGCTTCCGCTTGTTTCAGAAAACGCTTGTCTTTGGTCTTACCGTAGCTCATCGCATAGCCATACAGTCCCCAAGCTTGTCCGCGTGACCAAGCCGAGTCGTCGCTATTGCCTTGGTGGGTATTGCGTTTGCGGACAGCTCCAGTTTCAGGATTGTAGTCGATGACATGATAGGTGCTGTAATCATCTCTAAAGTGATTGTCCAAGGTCGTTAAAGCATGCTGATGGGCGATGTTGTGATAAATGGAATCACCTGTCATTTCGGTGGCTTCAAAAAGCATTTCTAGGTTCATCATGTTATCGATGATGACCGGAAAGTCCCAATTTTCTTTATTGAAGTCCCAAGAGCGAATCGCGCCTACATTGGGATTGTATCTTTTGATAAGAGTATTGGAGGCAGTAACAACGACGTCTTTGTAGGCTACCTCTCCTGTCATTTCGTAGGCTAGACCGTGACTACAATTGAGTTTGAAACCGAGATCGTGGGTATGAGTATCCCATTTTTCTTTTTCGACATAGTCTGTCCAGGTGGCGGCCGCTTCTTTGAGTTCAGCATCATCGGAGAAAGCATATAAGTACCAGAGTGTACCAGGATAAAAACCGCTCGTCCAGCTTCTGGAAGCAGTCGCGTGTATGCTTTTATCTGCTTCCAATGATCGAGGAAAGCGAGTCGAGTCGATGGGATAAGATTGGATGTCTTTTTTTGCTTTTTGGGCGAGTACCGTCAGTTGATCGGTTAGAAATGTTTGATCGACTTTTTGTACTTGTACGACGTCTCGCATGAGTTGCTGACAGCCATAAAAGAAAAGTCCGCAGCCGAGTGCTAGTATAATTTTTTTCATAGGGAAGGATTGAATCAAAAGCTAGTGCTTGAGCAATGTTGAAATGACGAGCTAGGTTCGAAGCACAGTTTTTTAATGACCTGAAAATAGCCGTCAGCTTTAATTTGGTCAAGCACTAATGACATTTTTAGAAGCGTATAGTTCAGCCATCTTTGCTATCTATTTAGCGCATATCGACCTTACAGCAATATAAAAGCGATATGGCCGAAAGCGTTGACAGGCTTGATGGATGGTAAAAGAAAGATAGTAGCCGACTGCGATAAAATAACAGCCGACTACTATAGAGAGAAAGTTACTCAATTATTTTACAATCATCTTTAATGATCTTGCAGATTGAGCGGACTTGAGTACAGCGATGTACATACCACTCGGTAGGTTAGCAGAAAGCGTCAAGTTGTGATCGCCTGCTAGTTGTTCTTCATCTAGTAAAGTTGTCATCAACTGACCATCTAGTGAGTAGATATTCAATTGGACACGTCCTGCATTAGACAAAGAATAGTTGAAAATACCTTCCGCTGTCAATGGATTCGGACTCAGTGTGAAATCAGGAGCGTCCGCTACCACTTCTTTTGCACTCGCCACGATAGCTGGACAACTTGCAGTCGCACCTACAGCACCTCCGAAAGTAGCTGCAGTTGCAGATTGTGCATCAGCGCTGTAGCAAGCATCAAAGCTAGAGAAATCGAACAGGTTGTCGGAGTCAAAAGCAGTTCCTTCTACCAAAACGTCCTCTACTATAAAATCAAACATATCTTCTGCCATTGGATTGTTGTAAAGATCAATGACGTACTGTGTGATGTTTTGCGGCACATTACTGAGCATTACTTCTTCCGAAAAGTAAGCATCTGCCACACCATCTTCCCCTAGTTTTTCGACAATTAAATCGGAAAGAAAACCTGGCATAGAAACCGAATCAATGGCATCCCAAGCGGATGTGACATCTTCTGTCCAAAAGATGTTATTGGCTTCGATGGTCAGCTCCGTATCTTCATAAAGTGTGTCAATAGTAATCACCTTATGTGTCTCGTTGTCAGGCTGAGTCTGCTCATCTGTGTAAAATGGACTTGTCCCCAACATGATCGGATTGACAAATAAATTATTCGTGATTACAGCTGTGCGTACCCGCCCCAACTGAATGTGTCCGTGCCGACCAATAGTATTGAAACTGGTGCAGTTATCAATTTCTACATAGTTATGTGGACTTGTGCCTCCTTGACTCCTGAAGAAGCGATCTTGAATATTATGAACGATCACATCTCTCATGACCAGCGTATCCAGTGCAAAATTACGTGCATCAATACCGCGACCATTTCCTTGAAGGATGCGTCGATTACCTCCATTACGAAGAATGGTGTTACTAACATACATCTTGACGCCATCTGCACGCAACTGCAAAAATCCGCCACGATCTTTCTCGATGATGCAATCTTCTACCACGACACGGGAGTTTTCTCCCAAAATCCGAATTTTACCCCAGTCATGTTGTTCCAATGCACCTTTTTCTCCTGAAATAATCCACAAGTTGAGTAGCGTCAAATCGCCCCCTGAGCGCAGAATATCCGGGAAAGAACCAGCGTCATTCGGGATACGAGAGATGATCGGTTTGTTCTCTGTATCTTCTAAGTCCACAGCTTGTATGTGCAGTGTCCAGTCAGGCGTATTGACCAGTCGTCCGGAGGTGGCATACACTGAGCCATTCTCTAGTTCATAGATGGTATTGTTGTCCATGCGTTCGCCAGTAGCTGTGGTGTCTCCCATGATAATGGGAAAGATGTCTGTAACGACGAGCGGATCATCATTGGCTTCAATAGTGACGACACGTTGCGCAAATATTGAGGTGGAACTCATCAGAAAGAGTCCGATTAGCAGATAGTAAAGTCTACACATATTTTTGAAATTTGAATAATGAAATAATAGGGTTACAGCTTAAACTGAACCCCCATAGTACCGGTCATTCCGTAAGTTTCTACTGTATTGAGGAATTGCTCGGTACGTGTGAAACTGATGTCTTGTTGATTACTGATGTTGTTGAGATTAGCAAACAGACTCCAATGGTCGCCTATCTTATATTTGGCAGAGGCATCCCATCGCCAGAAGTTCAGGATGAACGTATCAAAATCTTTATTACTTGAATACGTATTGACGCGTGTCCCTTGATATATGCAAGATACGCGAGCTGAGAATGGACCTAAGTCATAGCCTAGAGAGCCATTAAAAATGTGAGGTGGCTGACTAGGCATTTGAACCGTTCTGCTTGTATTGTTGACGATAGTCTCAAATACCGGTGGCACTGGAATAATCAGCCTCCTTTCTATTGTAAAAAAGAAAACTTCTGTCTCTGAATAAAGTCGCGAGTAGTTTGCATTGAGTACGAGTCCGTCAAAAGGAGCAGGCAGAAAGCGCAGATTGGTCTGTAAGTCCACCTCGAAACCATAAACGGTAGAGCGATCAGAATTGGTGAAAGAATTGTAGACAAATCCTGTATTGTTGGGAAATCCAAACTGGTCAGCCGTAGCTTGATCTGCTAGTAGTGTCCCGAATGGATAAAATAAGTTGGCGATGTCTTTATAGAAAACACCAGCACTAAACAATCCAAAACCACCTTTATAAGCAGAAACTTGAAGGTCGTAGTTTTGCGATCTGGCGTAATTCAAATTGGGATTACCAGCAGTGATAACTGTACGATTATTGTCAATCTGTATACGTGGGGTGATATATAAGAAATCAGGACGCGCCAAAGTAGTTGCATAAGACGCTCGAATGTCCAACCAATCTGCCGGCTCGTATTTTAAGTGTAAGTGAGGAAGCCACTCTGCATAGGTCTGCGTAGTCGTGGTATCTTGAAAAAAGCCTTGTACACCATAACGTCCATTGATCGTAGAAACGCCACCATTGTACACATTGTCTGAATATTCTAAACGTACACCAGGTATGATGGATAGCTTTTTACCCACATTGACCTTAAACATAGCGTAGCCTGCCGATACGGTTTCTTCGACCTCGTAGTTTTCGACAATGGCAGAGCGATCATCATTCAAAATTTCTTGTTGGCTCTCGTACCATTCGTACATGGTCTCAGGATCAATTTCACCTACAAAGTCAATTGGTTGACTATCTTTTCCTTCAAAAGAGATGTTGTTTTCTCCGTTGAGGAAGCTCAATATACTGATCAGCTCATCATTGGCAGGCAGGAAAGTCAAATCTCCACCATATCGCGCAATCGCAGTTCGCGTAAACTGTCCGCCGAGATAGTAAAAGTCCTCTGCTTCGATACGTAAGTCTCGGTTGCGGTCGATTTGTTTGTATTTGCCGCCAAATTTGAAGTAACCATCGACGACCTTATTAATGGCGAAAGGCAATTTTAGATTGAGTAGAGCCGTGTTGGTTTGTTCCAGCGTAGAGCTGATTTGGTTGCTATTGCTGCGCAAGAACGAATTGGGCAAGTCTGTTTGAGCAGCACCGAGATAAGTCTGAGGCGATCCATCTATCTGCAAATTAGGATCGAAAGCATTGCTGTTGTCTTCGAATAGTATATTGAAATTATAAGGCGTTTGCCCTTGTGTTTCGGAAGAAGACAGCGACCAGTCTATCACTAGCCTTCCTAGCGTGTGCTCTCCACTGAGCGATAAACTATACAGGTCAAGCGTATTTTCAATGCTATTGGCAGAATAATTGATAGCAGGCTCACCAGGATTGTAGCGTTGCTGCATGAGGTAGCGATCGCGATCTGTTCGGCTGTAGAGCCCGAAAAACGAAAGAGAAGTTGTCTTAAAACTATAATCCAGTCCAAGGCTAGCATTGTATCGTCTTCGTATTTCTTGCCGATCTTCTAATCGAAGCTGATTTCCTAATATGTCTGTAATTCCGGTCTCTTGATCGGTTGGTCCTTGTCGCCAACTATTTCGAGACACATCACCTCCTCGATTGAATCGTTCTATGCTCGCTTGACCTACGACGCCTAGTTTCTTGTTGAAGATGCGCTGACTCATTTGTAACGTACCTTTGTAGTCTCTAAACTCATTGTTGAGTGCATTGAAGCCGTACAGTCCTTTGGCAATGACTTTTAGTTCCTCAGGCGCTTTTCGCAAACGCAAATTGACAGTGCCACCAACTGCCTCTGCATCCATATCCGGTAGTGGCGATTTGAATACTTCGATTCCATCAAGTAATTCAGGAGAAATGAGCGACAAGTCAGTCGATCTATCCGTACCAGAATTAGAGGGTAAGCTTACACCATTGAGCGTAATCGCTGCAAACTTCGGCTCCATCCCTCGGATGACCACTTTTTGTCCCTCACCACCACTTCTGTTTAGAGCAATGCCAGGGAGTCGACCGATGGCTTCTGCTGCATTGACATCTGGTAGTTCTTGGATGCGATCTGCGGAGACAATATTGGCGATGGATTCTGCATTGAGCTGTTGGTTGATGGCTTTTGCCTGCCCCAGGGCTTGTCCGGTGATGATGACTTCTTTGCTGAGTACCGCACCTGCACTTAGCTTGACATTGACTTGCACTACTTCGCCTTTTGCTACTTCCACCTGCGTCCGACTTTCTTCAAAACCGATATAAGAAATAATCAACGTTTGTGTACCCTCGGGTACACCTGTCAAGACAAACTCGCCATCCAGATCTGTCGTTGTTCCTGCGGCAGCAGCATTTTCAATGTAGACATTGGCGGAAGGTAGGGTAGTGCCGGTGTCGTCCATTACTTTGCCTGTGATAGTGCCTTGAGCCAGACTCATGGTCGTTAGAAGACAAAGTGTAGAGAGTGTTGTGAAAAGTTGGCACATAGACAATATTATTATCTAATCAGTAACTTCAGAAAATTATATTCTGAAATGAGTTTTTGTTTCAAAACAAAGTTAGCGTTGGAGAAAGTCCAATGGGTGGAGAAAAGTCTAAATTAGGTGGAAAAAAGTCTTTTTGGAGGTCAATCTGCGAGATTAGTTGAGGGAAGCTAAGTAATCAGTGGGTGTACAGTTATATTTTTGTTGAAAGCAACGCGCGAAATATTTAGGATCGTTGAACCCGACTCGGTAGGCGACTTCCGACACTTTCAGTTCCTCTGATTCGAGTAGTTGAGCGGCTCTTTTTAGGCGCATCTCTTTGAGTAGACTTTTGGGGGTTTGATTGGTCAATGATTTGATCTTTTTATATAGTGTAGAGCGACTGATGGTCAATTCTTGCGAGAAAGAGGCAATGTCAAAATTGGCATCTTCCATATGTGTTTCTATGATGTCTAGTAGCTGTTCCAGAAACTGCTGATCGGCGGAGTTGATGGCGATTTCTTTTGGACGCAATGATTGCTCGACGATGATTTTCTCGTATAGTCGCTTTCGAGTTTGGATGATATTGGCGACTTTCAGGCGGAGGAGTTCAGCATTAAAAGGCTTAGAGATATAGTCGTCCGCGCCGATCTTCATACCTTCTAGTTCATGTATAGAAGTGGTGCGCGCCGTGAGTAGAATGATAGGAATGTGGCTGGTCGCCAGTTCCGATTTGAGTAGCTGACAGAGATCTATTCCATTCATTTCCGGCATCATGATGTCGCTGATGATGATATCCGGCGACAATTCGTGTGCTTTTTTGTAGCCCATCTTACCATTTTCTGCTACGACTACTTCATATTGCTGCTCGAACATAGAACGTACATAGCGGGCGATGTCCAAATTGTCTTCAACGATGAGCAAGGTATTTTTTGTCGCAGCTGTATGTACTAGCGTGACATCCATTTCGGCAAGTGTACCTGCTGCTATCTCTTTTGGATGCTCATAAGTTATGGTGGGGGCGAAGTCAGTTGCAGTGAAATGAAGGTTTGAAGTAGGCAAAGTAACCGTAAATGTCGTGCCTTTTTGGAGTTGACTATTGACTTTAATACTGCCGTGATGCAACTCAACCAATTCTTTGCTCATCGACAACCCAATACCGCTACCGATGCCACTTTGTTCATTGTTACTCTCGTAGAATCGATCAAAAATAAAAGGAATATTTTTCGCAGCTATGCCTCTTCCGCTATCGACGATATGTATGGCGATATGCTCCTGCTGATGTGCTAGCTCGATAGCTATTCTTCCTCCATTGGGCGTAAATTTGAACGCATTGGAGAGCAAGTTATAAAAGACTTTCTCGATCTTTTCTTGATCGAACCAAAGCAAATGATGCTCTTCCTGTACATTGAACTGATAGTCGATGTCATGACGTGCTGCTTTGTCTTCAAAACTCAGATAAACCTCTTTTAGCAGCGCAATCAAGTCCATCTCGCGCACTCGCAATTTGAGATGGTCGCTTTCCATGGTGCGGAACGTGAGCAACTGATTGACGAGTGCCAGTAGTCGATTGGCATTTTTATGGATGAGTTGTAATTGAGGACGCGACTGATCGTTATTGGCACACAATAAATCTTCTAATGGACTGATAATCAAAGTCAAAGGTGTCCTAAATTCATGTGTGATATTGGTGAAAAAACGCTGTTTCATGTCGTTGATAGCCGTCTGCTGTCTTTTCGATAGCTCTGCTAAACGATAAGATTCTCGCAACTGATAATAGCGCATCAAACTCCAAAATACCAGACCAACAAAACTAAAGTACAGCACATACGCCCAGTTGCTGTTCCACCAAGGCGGTCGGACGGTGATGTTGATGGTGCGAAAATTATCGCTCCAAATACCCTGACTATCGGTTGACTTCACCTGAAATGTGTAGCTGCCCGGTCGCTGAATGGTATAAGTCGCTTCCAGATCTTCTCCCGCTTCTATCCACTCTTGGTCGATACCTTTCATGCGATAAGCATAGTGATGTTGTTTGCGTCCGGTATAGTTGAGTACTGCAAACTCAAGCGTAAAATTGGCAGTGCCGTAGTCAAATGTAAGCGCCTCGGTATGATTGATGTGTTGGCGAAGCAAACCTTCCTCTGTGGTACCTGCATACATACGATCTCCTGACACGCGAATATCAGTGAAGATAAGTGGATAGATCGTCGTATCTAGTCGAATCTCTTCTGGTCGAAATGTGGTAAATCCATTGGTGCTGCCAAAGAAAAATTGTCCATCTTCGGTCTGGTAGTAGGCATTGAAATTGTATTCCAAATTTTCCAGTCCATCAGCATTTCCGAAGGCATATAGTGTGCCGTCAGTGATGTTGTACTTGAACAAACCTCGGTTAGTGCTCAGCCAAAGATGTGTGTCATCTTCTACCAAAATACCATAGACTGCCGTACCTACCCATTCTTGTGTCGTCAGTACAGGTTCGTAGGTCTTCGTTGCCAGATCGAAACGAATCAGACCATTGGTCGCTGTGCCTAGCCATAAAAATTGATCGGCTGACTGTTGTATACTGTAAATGCTCAAGTCTGTTAGATAGGTTTTAAAAGTGACGTCGCCCTGCTCACTGTTGACTTGATTGAGTCCGGCATCTGTACCGACCCATATTGTATGATCTTGATCTTGAAAAAGTGTGCGGCAGAGATTGGAGCTGATAGAAGTGGCGATTGTTTCATCTGCAAAATACCTATCGGTGGCTGTAGTATTGGTGTTCATACGATTGAGTCCACCTCCAAATGTTGCGATCCAAAGGGTGCTGTCATTCGATTTGAGGAGATCGTATACATTGTTGTTGCTGATGGTGGTGGCGTCTTTGGAGTCGTGTTGATAAATCTCAAACCCTTGTCTGGGATGTTTGGCAAAGTTGAGTCCATTTTGATATGTGCCTATCCAAAGTCCATCGTTATCCTGTAGGATGGTTTTGACGTTGTTGCCGCTCAGTGATCTATTGTTCGTAGGATCGTATTGATAGCTTTCATATTGGTCGGTCGTAGTATTCCAATAGTTGAGTCCGCCGCCTTCTGTTCCTATCCAATAATTATTAGCTGCATCTTTTAAAAAAGAAGAAACCACATTGAAGTTGATGCTATTTTTAGCAAGTAGATGGCGGTAAGTTTGAAACTGCATCAAAGATGGGTTGTGATAACTGACACCACCGTAGTAAGTGCCGATCCAGAGTCCGTTTTGATTGTCTGCGTAAAGGGAATGAATAGAATTGCTACTCAGTGCTTTTTGAGCCTCATATTCATTGTTAAGTTGGATAGGAATGAGCTGTTGCTCCTTGAGATGAAAGCGATTGAGTCCTAGCAGCGTCCCTATGTAGATATTGCCTTGTTGATCTTCTATAATTTCGCGTATCGTATTGTGTGTCAATGTATTATCCTTGCCGTCTCCTCGTGTCCAATGTGTTATTTTGTCGCTACTAACATATCTGAAAACACCATTCTTCTGTGTGCCTATCCAGATTGCACCTGTCTTGTCTTTATGTATGTCTCTGACATACAAATTATGAAAATTGAGTAGGGAAAAAGGAGATACATTCGTTCTGCTTTTGTCCAAGATAAACAGACCCTTATTAGTCCCTATCCATAGTCGCTGATAACTATCTTCTGTCAAAGCGGTAACACTACCCGCCATAGCAGGGAGTGGCAGGGTGTGCAACTGACTATTCTCGATGTAGTGAAGTCCTGCATTACTCCCTATCCAAAGTCGGTTGCTCTGGTCGCTACAAATAGAAGAAATAAAAGGCGTAGTGGGAGTCGATGATTCTGGAAAAAGGTATTGCTGAAACTGCTCTTTGATAGGGTCATAGCTACTCAAACCTTCCGTCGTCCCTATCCAGATCAATCCGCTGGATGTGTGGAAATAGAGTTCTCGAATATCATTGGAAATCAACTGATCGGCTCTTTCCATACCATGCCGATAGACTGTAAAATGAACACCATCGTACTTGTTCAATCCATTGCGTGTGCCGAACCACAAAAAGCCATCTCTATCCTGAGTGATGGCGAAAACAGAGTTTTGAGATAGCCCATCTGTTCTATCCATCTGGATGATATTCAGCTCCTGCTGTGCCCTGACTACAGTGCAGCAAAACCAGAATATAATCAGTGAGTAGAGTCTAATGCGCATGTTTGTTTTACTTGAACGTCTTGACGATGTAAGTAAAGATAACCCAATATAGACAAAAAAGGAGCAAATGTACCCTTACGATCTGTGTGAGCTATATAGCGACAGGGCAAACGCATCAAATTCCTTTTTGCTCTTTGATTTATCAAATGATTCAATTTTTCAGCGACATGAGCATGGTATTTGTCTCCCCGAGAGTCGGGACAGGCAAAGCCGACGGGCTATTCATTTTGGCCCCGCAAGCGGG
>JBCDHX010000068.1:0-30088 GCA_038749535.1 Bacteroidota bacterium | reverse complement strand
GGCTGCGATTATGGTCACGATCTCGGAGGGACACAAACCGGGCTTTCGAGTCGGTTTGACCTGTTTTAATCTGTTGGCTGCAAGGTAGGATTCGTAGGCCATTATCAAATCGTCGGCTTCGACGAACATACGAATGAGTAATTCTTCCGATATTTGGCAGTTCAAAGTGCTGATTTTCTGTGAACGATCTTGTTTTTAGCGATACAAATATCGTATTCATTTGAAAATCAGCCTTTTCGTTTCCATACCTCACGTTAAAATTAGCTCAATATGAAAGCGTCCTCGATGGTATCGGGGGCGCTTTTTTGGTGTATTTCAAGCTCTAGACATATATAAAGTGAGTCAGTTTAGAATATGTATCAATCTTTCATTGACGTAATAGTTACTTTTTCCCAGTTTATCTTTTCTCAGAATATCATCCTTTGCTAGCGTATTTAAATAATTAGAAGCAGTGGCTCTCGAAATCTGTAAGTCATTCATTACAAATTCGATCTTAGTGTACGGATGCTTGAATAGCGTATTGAGTAAGTCTTGGCTATAAAATTTGTGATTCGTTCTTATCTGGTGTTTTACATCTTGCATGGCTTCTCGAATAGCTTTGACCGTGAGGATAGTTCGCTTGGCTGTATCGCCAATTCCATTAATCATGAACAGCACCCAACTCTCCCAGTTATTTGTTTCTCTGACCTCCTGAAATAATCTGTAATAGTCTAGTTTATAGCGTATGATGTAGCTGCTGTGATAGAGTATAGGCAGATCAAGTAGTCCCTTCATAATCAAGTATAATATATTGAGGATTCTTCCGGTTCTCCCATTCCCATCATAGAAAGGATGGATGCTTTCAAATTGATAGTGAATAACTGCCATTTTTACTAGTGGATCGTAGTTGCTGATTTCATCGTCATTGATGTAAGATTGTAGGTCGCCCATCAATCGAAGAATTGTATCATAATCTTGTGGCGGTGTATAGATGGTTTTTCCTGTGATCGAATTTTTGAGCTTCGTGCCAGGTACTTTCCTAAATCCAGCTTTATTTTGCTCCAATTCCTCTTGTATATTCAAGATGATATTATTGGTGATCAACCCTTTGTCTGACACCATTTTAAAGCCTTTCTGTAAGGCTCGATTGTAATTCTGAACTTCCTTTGCTACCAAATCGGTAAACGACGAGAGATCAAGTTCTGCTTTGAAAAGCGCATCTTGAGTGGTGATAATATTCTCTATAGCCGAACTTTCTTTAGCTTCTTGTAACGCCAGTGTATTGATTAAAATAGATTGGTTTGGGATACTGGCAGCCACTCCTCTTAGTTCTGCTAGTGAGGCATGAATACTCGGCAGTGTTTTCAAGATTTTTCTAGTCTCCAATGCCGGATGAGCAGGAATAGTATTAATTGACCACATCGCTTTTATATAAATATTTTCTATTTTTCTGTACAACAGAATAGTTTCGTGTAAAGTTTTCTCAAAAATTTAGTCATGAAAATCAATAAATAGCAGGGTATGAGTAAGAAATAGGATTTTTTGGACACCGCTCATCATCCATGTCCTTAATTCACCTTTTTTTGGACAAAGACAAAAAATTTTAATCTCTACTGTTAACCTTTCAGTCCACCCACAGACTATCAGGTGAAATTAAGTGATGAACCACCTTTTCATTCACTTTGAGAGGAACGACAAAACAATAACTTCTTCGTTTATGACTTGCTCTTTCGAGTTTATACTGCGTTGAAAAGCTTCGCTGATGCCCTGCATCATCTACGTTTTTCACCTTGTCTAAACACAAAATAGATACGCCCTAAATCGTGAATTTATCATTTTATCGTTCCTGAGATCACTTTTTTACACCTGAATGGCGATGTTTTTTCATTGCGAGTGCTGCTTACCTAAGCACTTGCAATGTCATCGCTTTTCGCAATTCATTTCAACTCATGCGATTACTGAACATCCTTTTTTTGAGCTGCTTTTTTATCAGCCTTTCACAAGCACAACTCAGCACGTCATTACTTCCTGACCGACTCAATTTTAATGACAATAACAATGCCGAAGGCGTTCTCCAATTCGATGGCACGAATCTATTTTTAGACAATAACGACCGCAATGGCGACCTTTTATTACAATCCAATAATACCTTGAAACTAGATGGCATCGACGACGTCATCGTACTGGGGCGAGAAGAGTTGTACTTAGCGACAGGAGCAGGTCTAGGTATTACGCGCTTATTTATCAATGACATCGGGCGAGTCGGTATCGGCACGACCAATCCATCTGCACGACTCGAAGTGCGTGGCGAAGCGAGCATCGGTATCCCCAATTTTGAGATACAGGACTTGGGTAGCGATGCCGCAGGTGCGCGTATGTATTTTAGAGATAGCAACAATCCAAGTCGATACGCAGGCATCAGTGCCAATCCTGGTGCAGCTGACCCGACCATGCGATTTAGTTATAACAATCAAGGCACGACCATGACACTTGATCTGGATGATAGAGAAGTGGGGATAGGCATAGCTGACCCGGCAGCTACTTTGCACATTGATACCAATGCTGATGATGCGATGCTAGTAGGTGATAGTGGTGGTGCATTGGCATGGATGACCGTCAATAAACCAACTGCTGCCAACGATGCGATTACTCGTTTCCGTGACGACGGCACGACCATTATGCGCGTTAATCCATCTAGTTTCACTTATGAAGTGGATATCAATGGCGCAGGACGCATCACATCCGGAACTTGGTCAGCTTCGGACAAGCGATTGAAGCAAAATATTCGCAACTACAAAAATGCATTGTCAGATATTCAAAAACTACGTCCAACTACCTATCAATTTGATACCAAATCTTCTAAATATAGCTATCTCAACTTAGCAGATGAGCTACAATTCGGGTTGATTGCTCAGGAAGTAGCAGAAGTTTTTCCCAATCTAGTTCGCCAAAGCGAAGAAGTAGACGAAGATGGAAAGCCAAGAGGATTCGATTTATATGCAGTCAATTATACAGCGCTGATTCCAGTTTTGATAGCTGGTATTCAGGAGCAACAAGCCATCATAGAAAACAACGAAACTGAAAGTCAGCAGCTACAAACAAAAGTAGATGAGCTAGAAGATCGCTTGGCAGCATTGGAAGCAGTGTTGATGGAAAGTAGAAATAGTGAAATGATCAATGCACTTCCTCAAAAAACAACATTGCAACAAAATCAACCCAATCCAACGCAGGATGTGACGACGATTGCTTATAAAATTCCAATGGGAGTGCAGTCTGCTATGCTGAATATTACTAATCAATACGGACAGGTCGTAAAGCAGATCACGATCAACGAGCGTGGTCAAGGTCAGCTAGAGTTTTCAGTGAATAGCCTTGCAGATGGTTCTTACTTCTATACTTTAGTTTTGGATGGTCAGGTGAGTGAGACGAAGCAGATGATGGTGGCGAAATAGTAATGAAGCATTTAGATTTGCCAAATTTTAAAAATTTGGCAAATCTGTTGTACAAAAAAAGCAAATCAACACCAAGCTGATTTGCCTTTTAATTCGATTTAACCGATTTACTATTGATTATTCAAAATCAACGGCAATCCATCCCCTTCGCCACCAACAACGACGACTTTTGAGTTCGGTGATTTCGCCAATTCTAATGTCGCTTCGATACCTTTATCTCTCAAAATATTGTTGGACAGACTGGCATTCAGGATGCGGTTTGCTTCTGCTTTTGCTTCCGCTTCGATGATTTTACGTTCCGCTTCCTTTCGTTCCTGATTCAGAATAAATTCGTACTTCAGTGCTGACTGCTCTGCTTCTAGCTTATCTTCAATCGCTGACTTTACTTTGTCTGGCAACTCAATATCACGAATCAAGACAGCTTTCAAAACAATATAGTTATCAGCTAATACTTTCTCCAAATTTTGCGTAATCAACCCCTGCACTTCGTCGCGCTTCGTTGAGTACAATTCTTCCGGCTGAAAACGACCAACGATTTCACGCACTGCAGAGCGTACTTCCGGACGTACCAATGTTTCCTTATAGCCTTCTCCGAATTTTTCGTGCAAATCACCAATTTCCGCATAAGCTGGATGAAAACGAATCGTCACATCGACGGTGATATTCAAACCATTACTAGACAGTACTTGCATCGCTTCTTCTAGTTGCTTTTCACGTACATCATACTGGTACATATCGTTCCAAGGCGCAATGACATGAAAACCTGGTTGATAGATATTTTCTTTATCCAATCCACCTGAAAAGCGTTTAAACAATACCCCTCTCTCTCCCGCTTCAATAGTCAAAAAAGTGGCATTGGAGAAGATAATGAGTACCAGCAATCCGAAGAACAAAAGGATTCCGGTCGTAACTAATTTTCCCTGTTTCATAAATTAATTTTACTTGTATAGCTTAATGTTAGACAATGCCATTTAATGGACTGCTCACATCTCAAAGTTACAAAATGTTTTCAGAATCAATCTGACAGAAATATTCAAACAAATAACACACGAAGCCAACCAA
Source organism: Bacteroidota bacterium (assembly GCA_038749535.1). Lineage (GTDB taxonomy): Bacteria > Bacteroidota > Bacteroidia > Chitinophagales > Saprospiraceae > JAAUTG01. Next base: position 25,595 of record JBCDHX010000068.1, on the reverse strand, counting down.
ATCCGTCAAACCACCATCATAATTAGACAAAAAGTAACTTGCTTTAGACAAACTAGAGATTTATCAACCAAAAATGGTCGCTAGTAGATAAAATAGTTTTCTGTGAACAATAGCCGCTACTTTTGTTGGCCAATGGAAATCACCGCTTATGAGAATAGTTTACATCGTCTACTTGCTGCTGATCTCTCTGAGCCTTTCTGCACAGAGTATCACCGGAAAAGTACAGGCTGAAAATGGAGATGCCCTACCTTATGCCAGCGTCTACATTCTCAATTCTAGCATCGGGACGTATGCAGATGAAAATGGCGAATTTGAGATCGAAGGAGAAGGTCGGCAGTATATCTTGGAAGTGAGCTTGATCGGCTACGAAACACAGAAGATTGGAGTCGATACGCGTCGGGACGACTTCATTACAATAACCTTGATAGAGCAAGAAATTGAGTTGCAAGAGGCGGTCGTTCAAGGCAAAAAAGAGAATGTCGGCAAAAGCATCATGAAGCGAGTCATCGCCAATAAAGAGAAGGTGTTAGTCAAAGATTTAAGTTATAGCGCGGACTCTTACTTTCGGACGAGCATGGAAAAATGGATGGAAGCGACCGACACGACTAAGAAGAAAAAGCTGGATGTCACGTTTTCTGTAGCAGGAGATGATGGTGAAGCAGAGGAAGAAGAAAAAATATCGGAAAATATTCGACTGGTAGCTGGATTTGAACCGGTTTATCTGAATGAAAACTTTGCGCGACAACATTATAAAGGCAGCAAAAGCAAGCGCGAAATTAAAGCCGAACTTCAGCAAACAGGCGACGAGACACTGAAACGCCGCACCTTGATGACCAACGACTTCAACTTTGATGGTAGCAATAGAGGCGTTACCTACAATCCATTAGAGTATTTCCGCAATCCTATAGACGCCAATATCGACCTTTACGAAAATCAACTCCGCAACCCTTCCATCTCCGATCTACCAATCACTTCTCCACTGAGCGACAATGCCTTTTTGACCTATCAATTTAAGCTCATCGACATCCAAAAAATGGAAGATGACAGCATTCTAGTCATCCAAGTACGACCCTTTTTCAAAGAAGCTCCGGCTTTTAGCGGACAACTCAAAATCCGGCAGCGCGGCTATCTATTGCAGTCAGCAGATCTAAAAATCAATTCTTCCGCCCTCACTCTAGCCAATAGTTTTGAGCTAAACATTACTTATGATACGATAGGCGGCAGATACTGGCGACCAACTCAGCGCGATATTCAGTACGAAAGCAAGCGAGGCGGCAGTCGATACAAAGTGCAAACGATCGTCCGAGAAAGTAACTTTGATCTCAATCCCAATTTCGATAAGAATTTTTTCAACAATGAAGTCATCGTCTATGATCTTTCTGCACTAGAACGCGACACGGCGATTTGGGAAGATTTACGTCCGCCTAGCATTCCACTCACTCAAAATCAGCGCACCTTTGTCTCTGAGCAAGATAGCATTTGGCGATACAGACAGTCGGCAGAGTACTACCGCATCCAAGACTCTATTTACAACCGAAATACCTTGTTGGATTTGGCATTTAATGGCATCGGTTGGAAGCGACGCGCAAAAGGCTGGACGCTTTATTTTAATTCGCTGCTGGAGTCGATTCGCCCGTTTGGTGTCGGTGGGTATCGGCAAGCATTGGGCGGGTCGGTAGAAAAGAAATTTCTAGCTACTTCCAATACGTTAGACATCAACTATGGCGTCAATTATGGTTTTCGGAACGAAGACTGGAAAGGAAGTTTGAATGTTGGTTATACCTATTTGCCTCGAAAATTCGCACGGGCGTTTTTTGAAGTGCAAGACGACTATGAGTTTATCACTATCAATACTTCCGTGCAATCCTTACTGAGTCGAAACAACTTTGTCCGCAACATAGGATTCGGTGGTGGACACGCTTTTGAAGCTTGGAATGGCGTCTATCTGACTACCGCTTTTGAGTATGCCGATAAGCAACCAATCAATGACCTCGAACTTGCCGAATGGTCGAACGAACTGTTTGGCGCAGACAACACACCCATTAACTTTGAACGCTATCAAGCGTTATTTTTGCGACTGGAAGTCATGCTCAAATTTGACCAACAATACATCACACGCGCTCGTGAGAAAATCGTTCTTGGCACACGCTATCCCACCGTCAACTTCAAATATCGAAAGGGTGTTCCAGGAGTTTGGGAGTCAGAAGTTGCTTTTGATCAGTTGGAATTGGAAATTTTTCATCGGCCTACATCAAAATTGGGAAGTTCTAACTGGAATGTGCAAGCTGGTACGTTTTTGAACCAAAAGAACTTGCGTACACTAGAGCATCGCTTTTTTCGAGGAGGAACACCATTTTTCTTTATCGATCCACTGCGCAGCCAACAGCTACTCGACGGAAATTTATCAACGCCAAATCTTTACGTGCAAGGTGGATTGATGCACCATTTTGATGGCTTCATTTTAGATAAAATTCCCTTGCTCAATCAGCTACAGCTCGAAATGCTAGTTGGTGGCTCTTTCCTCACCATTCCCAATCAATCGTTCGCCCATGTAGAAGCTTTTATCGGTGTAGGCAAGAAATTTCGGTTGTTCAAAGAACTGGTTCAAGTGGCGGTCTACGCAGTCAGCGGCGACAATCAATTTGAAGATGCGGCTTATACCTATCGCGTCGGCTTCAATTTCTTCAATGCGTTTAGTGGAGAGTGGTTGTACTAAAGCACTGAATGAATCATTGAAACGGGAATCACGCAGCTATCCGTTTCACAAATATTCAAACCCCACTAACTCCTCCGAAATCTGCCAAAGCCGTTCAGCTACCTGCTCATCCTTCGACAAATCAGTAGAATCAACTTTTCCTGCTTCACCTTTCATTTCCTGAAAGCCTGTCGGTCCGAAATAGTCGCCTCCTTCCACATCAGCATTCAGTGCTGCCATTAAAGTCGGTTTTGCGCCCTCTTCAGGTGGGTGAGTCACCAATTTTCCAATAGTAGCAGACAGGACAGTGACTAGAAATTTTGGGAGATGCCGAATTAGCTCCGTCGGCGATACGCCTGGATGAGCCGCTACTGAAATAGTGTTGGTATGACCTGCTTTTTCAAGTCGCCTTTGCAATTCGTAGGCAAACATTAAACAAGCCAATTTGCTTTGTCCATAAGCTTTGGAAGCCGAATATTTTTCTTCGCTTTGCAGGTCATCAAAATTGATCTCACCGTTTTTATGTGCCAATGAACTCAAAGAAACCACTCTTGAATTGGGCGTCTTTAACAGAACATCCAACAGCAAACCTGTGAGCAAAAAATGCCCTAAATGATTCGCACCAAATTGTAATTCAAACTCTTCTTCTGTTTTGGTATAAGGTGGCATCATCACACCTGCATTGTTGATGAGTAAGTCTAGGCGGTCATATTTTCTCTGATAGTTTTCAGCAAATTCGCGAACAGAATCCAGTTTACTCAAGTCGATCAACAAAATGTCTATATCTGCATCGGGTACAGTTTTTAGCATTTCTCGTCGAGCATTTTCAGCCTTTGTCTTGTTTCGACAAGCTAAAATAACTTTGGCTTCTTTCTTCGCTATTGCCAATGCTGTTTCATAACCCAAACCAGTATTTGAGCCAGTAACGACCGCGATTCGTCCTTTTTGAGAAGAGATGTTGTTGATGTCGAAAGCCATAGTCTACCTGAATTAAGATGATTCATTTTCGTTAGGGAACGCTAGAAGTTATAGCACTGTTTGTTCCTGTTTTCTCCTTATTCATCACCTAAATTTTACACATTCAACAGTTGCACAAGAAAATCAACTTGTATATACAAGTCAAAATATCTAAGTTTGTAGCAGAGTAACGTGAAACAATGAAGATGCTCTGTTTTGATTTCAGGCGCAACTCAACCGTGCGTGCAAAGAGAGAGTGGTGGATGAAATCAAAACACAAAAAGAGCAGCTCATTATTGAACTCATTAAATGATAACGATGCTAGACTTAGGATTTGTAAGTGCCATTCTCCCCGACCAATCTTTTGAAAAAGTAATTGACTTCGCTGCCGCCAACGACTTCAAATGTGTAGAAGTCATGTGCTGGCCAAAAGGTAAAGCCGAACGTCGCTATGCAGGTGTGACACATATTGATATTGGCAAATTGGATGAAGGACAGGTCAACTACATCCAATCTTATCTCAACAAAAAAGGTGTCTACGCTTCCGCTTTAGGCTATTATCCAAATCCACTCGATCCCGATGATACCAAATCAAAAGTCTACGTCGATCACATCAAAGATTTGATACAGGCTGCGAAGAAGTTAGGCTTATCGAATGTCAATTCCTTCGTAGGCAGAAATGCAGCGAAAACTGTGGAATGGAATATTGGCCGGTTTAAAGAAGTCTGGACAGATATTATCAAACTAGCGGAAGAACACGACATCAAAATCGGTATCGAAAACTGTCCGATGCTTTTCACCAAAGATGAATGGCCGGGCGGACACAATCTCGCGACTACACCTGCTATTTGGGATCAATTATTTGAGGCGATTCCGAGCGATCATTTTGGGCTCAATTATGATCCTTCTCACTTGGTTTGGATGCAAATGGATGAAGTACAACCCATCTACGACTATGCCGATAAGCTATTTCATATTCATTTAAAAGATGCCAAAGTCTACAAAGACAAGCTCAATCGAGTGGGTATCATGGCGTATCCATTAGAGTTTCATTCGCCAAAATTACCAGGTTTGGGTGATGTGCGCTGGCGTGATTTCTTTTCAGCACTTACTTCTGTTCGTTATCCAGGACCGATTTGTATTGAAGTAGAAGACAAAGCCTACGAAGGTTCAAAAGCTGATGTTCATGCCGCACTACGTACGAGCCGAAATTACATTAAGCAGTTTCTAGACTAGATGAGCCAATTACCTGCATACAAAAAGCTACATCGACGACTCAAGCAAGAGATTCTAGAAGGTGTCCATCAAGAGGGCGATTTGATTCCCTCCGAAAATCAATTGTCGCAGCAATTTGGTATCAATAGAATGACGGTTCGCAAAGCACTGGATGCGCTAGTGAGCGATGGTTTAATTGTGAAAAAAGCTGGAAAAGGTAGTGTCGTCGTCTCCAATCGGCAGTCTTTGGGATTGTTGTCTTTCAAAGGCTTTTCGGAAGTTGTCGCCCCAACAGAGCATTCTGCCCAAACTATTTTTTTGAAAGTTCCGCATTTGACCAACTGGAGTGAACCTTTCTTTTATCCATTGACACACAAGCAATTAACAAATGGCTGCATAAAGTTAGAACGACTGCGGTTGGTGGACGATTTGCCTGTAATGCTAGAGCAAACTTGGATAGAAAATGATAGATTAGAAGCCTTGATACATTCACCGTTAATTGGAAAATCGCTATTCAAAACACTTCATCTAAATCATAGTATCGAAGTCATCAATTTAGAGCAAGAGATAAGAGCAATCGCTGCATCAAGTGATATTGCTAACTATTTAAAAATGGGACTCAGCAATCCTGTAATTCATATTTACCGAAAATATACTACCTCCAAAGCAGGCTTTTTTATCTACAGTTCGCTGCATTGTAACACGGAAAAATACGCTATTGGGAATACATTTTAAGTATCAGAGACATAAAAATTTGAAACATATAGGAGTATAGATCACATAGAAATAGTTTCTCTAAAAGACTATGTGTTCTACTGTGCCTATGTGTTTAACAACTAAAATAAACGAAATGAACAAAGTAAAAGAACTCGCCAAAATGATTGACCACTCCTTGCTGCATCCCACAATGACAGATGAGGATATGCAGAAAGGCTGCGAAATCGCTAAAGCATATGATGTTGCTAGCGTTTGCATCAAACCGTACGCTGTGCCATTGGCAACCGAAGCCTTAGCTGGTTCGGATGTCTTGGTCGGGACAGTGATCGGCTTTCCACATGGCAATTCGACAACTGAGATCAAAGTCGCCGAAACCATCAAATCATGTCAAGACGGCGCAAAAGAAATCGACATGGTCATCAACATCGGGAAGGCGTTGCAGGGCGATTGGGACTATGTGAAAGATGAAATTGATGCGGTTTGTAAAGCAACGCACAAGCATGGCGCGATTTTAAAAGTCATCTTTGAAAACGACCACATTAGCAAAGATGAAGACAAGATTAAGCTCTGTGAAATCTGTTCAGAAGTGGGTGCGGACTTTGTCAAAACGTCTACTGGTTATGGCTTTGTGAAAGGAGCGGACGGCAAATATGCTTATGCTGGCGCGACACATCCCGATTTGAAATTAATGCGCAAATATTCAGATGCTGCTGTGCAAGTGAAAGCAGCTGGCGGTGTACGTACCTTGAAAGATTTGTTGGCAGTCAAGGAATTGGGTGCTACTCGTGTCGGCGCAACAGCTACCATTGCGATGCTGGAAGAAGCCAAGAAACTATACGGCATGGAAGCTGGAACAATGGAAGCGCAGGAAGATAAATCTGGATATTAATGGAAAAGTACATCAACGAAGCTATCGCTGCACTTCAGGCAGATCAAAAGGAGATCAAAGTATTCGTCGCTTTGGATGGTTATATCGACAAAATTCAAAAAGTGGTGGCGCGGACGCCTGCTTCCAATGAGCGCGAGTACTTTCATTCCTTAGCTACTTTTGGACAACAAATCCAGCAATCAGCTGGTAGAAGTAGCCAGATGGAAATCGTTTCGGAAGTCGTCAAGTTCGGTGGTAATGCGCCAATTATGGCAGAAGCGTTGGCGGCATTGGGTATTCCGAATTACTGTATCGGTACCTTTGGTGAAGCGGCGATTGATTCTGTTTTTCAAGCGATGCACGACGATGTGGAGTTGGTTTCATTGGGTGATGCTGCGACGACAAATGCGTTGGAATTTGATGACGGCAAACTGATGCTATCGGAAGTAGTGGCATTTAAAAAGATTGATTGGGCGTTTTTGAAGTCGAAAGTTGGCTTAGATCGGCTCACCAAATGGATACAAGAAGTCGATTTGATTGCTTTGGTCGACTGGATGAATTTACCTCATGCGACGGTAATTTGGAACGGCATCTTGGAGGAAATCATCATCCCAAACCAGTTGAAAACACCTATCTTTTTCGATCTATGCGATCCAAAGAAGAAGACAGACGAGCAAATTTTGGAAGTGCTACAACTCATTAGTCGCTACAACGAATACACCTCAGCTACGCTAGGACTCAACGAAAACGAAGCCATCCAAATCTATGACGGTTTGAAACGCGCCAACGGTGAGACCCAAATACAGACTGAATTGATGGACAAATGTCAATACATTTTTCAGGCGATGAATCTGGACACCTTAGTCGTCCATCCCATTAATGGTTGCTACCTAATTCAGCGTCATCAAGCTATTTACGTGCCAGGAAAAGTGGTCACTAAACCGAAAATATCCACTGGTGGCGGCGACAACTTCAATGCTGGTTTCTGTTACGGTTTGCTGTATGACTTGTCATCGGAAGCAGCTATGCTCATTGGTATTGCTACTTCGGGCGCGTATGTCCAAAATGGACAGAGTCCTTCCAAAGACCAACTGATTGATTATTTGAAAACGTTTAGAATCTAAAATATGAAAACAACTAGAATCGGCGTAGCTGGCGTAGGCTTTATCGGACCGGCACATATTGAAGCATTGAGAAGAGTGCTCAATTTGGAAGTAATTTCCATCTCACATCCAGGTGAGGAGGAAGCAGCGCAGAAAGCGAAAGTATTGGGCATAGAAAAATATTATACCAATTTTGATGACCAAATTGCGAATGATGATTTAGACTGTATTCATATCTGTACGCCCAATTTTTTGCATTACGAAATGTCCAAAAAAGCCTTGGAAGCTGGCTTGCACGTCGTTTGCGAAAAGCCATTGGCGACGACCATCGAAGAAGCGGAGGAATTGGTCGCATTGGCAGAAAAAAAAGGCTTAGTTAATGCTGTCCACTTCAACATTCGCTACTACCCGATAGTACGACAGATGAAGCAAATGGTAGCTGAAGGAAAGATCGGAAATATTTACTCGGTCATCGGGTCGTATTTGCAAGACTGGTTGTTTTATGACACCGATTACAATTGGCGACTAGAGCCAGATCAGTCTGGTGAATCGAGAGCTGTGGCAGATATTGGGAGTCACTTAATTGACTTGTTGGAGTATGTGACAGGCTTGAGCATTACCGCTGTTTTTGCCGATATGAATACCGTTCATAAAGTCAGAAAGAAGCCACTCAAAGCCATCGAAACCTATTCGGGCAAAATGCTGCAACCAGAAGATTATGCCGACGTGTCGATCAATACAGAAGACTACGCCTCCATCCTGTTGCGCTTCGATAATGGCAATAAAGGCGTAGTGACAGTGAGCCAAGTTTCAGCAGGTCGCAAAAATCAGTTAGCGATTGAAATAGCAGGCGCGAAGCAAAATATGAAATGGAATTCTGAGTCTCCCAATCAGCTTTGGATTGGCAATCGCGATGAACCGAATCAACTACTAATGCGCGATCCGTCACTATTCAGCAAAGAAGCAGCAGCGATCATTACCTTGCCTGGTGGTCATAATGAAGGCTTTGCGGATACGTCTAAACAGATGTTCAAAGAGATTTATGCAGCTGTACGAGCTGGAAAGCAGCCTGATGCGCCACTTTTCCCGACCTTCAAAGATGGTTTGCGTGAACTGGTTTTGTGTGAGCGGATTTTGGAAAGTCATCGCGAGGAGAAGTGGGTGACGGTGTAGTGTTTTAGAAAGTCGCCTCGTGAATTTGTTGGTCTGAAAATCATAACAACGATTTTTCAAAATTCAAACGCAACTTTCACGGGGCGACTTATTCGGCTAAAAGTATTTGTCCCAATTGCGTTATATTTGTAACAACTAATTCGCAGTAGACATGACGTGGAAGGATTATATTGATTCTGATCAAAAAGTTTTGGCAGGTAAACCCAAAATCAAAGGAACTAGACTGTCCGTTGAGTTTCTTATCGGCAGAATGGCAGATGGCTGGACAGAAGAGGAAATACTAGAGAACTATCCTCATTTAACTAAAGAAGCTCTGCAAGCGGTCTATTTATACCTGTTAGAGATCATTCAAGATGGTATCATCTATGCTCCAATGACAAAAGAAGCTGCCTAATGATTTTGATTCTATGTGATGAAAATCTTCCAAAATTAAGTGTAACCTTTCTTCGAGAACAGGGATATGATATTCGATCCATTAGAGAGGAACTTCCAGGGATAGCAGACGAAGAAATTGTAGATATATCTGTAGAAGAAGATAGGCTGATTGTCACCTTTGACAGTGACTTTGGTACGCTAATATTTAAACATCAACTAAAGCCCTATGGTGTGATTTATTTTAGGTGGAAGTCATTCAGTCCCAAAGAGCCTGGTCAGTTTTTGCACGAACTAATAAAGAAAAATGAACTGATACTCGAGAATAACTTGACAGTCATTAGTCGAAATAGTATTCGGCAAAGAGAAATACAGTAATCACTACCTGATCTAGTTCGTTACAACTTATAAGTAGTCAACCTAAGTTCTTCTCCATGCCTTACCTCACTGCATTCCTCTTCTTACTGACCGGCATCGGTGTACTCAATGGACTACTTGTGAGCTCATTCTTACTATTCAAACGAACGAATGATATCAGTGATAAATATTTGGGTGCTCTATTACTCGTCTTATGTATTCGCATTGGCAAATCGGTGTTCTACTATTTCGATCCAGGAAGTGACAAATTAATTTTGCAGATCGGACTATCAGCTTGCCTATTCATCGGTCCACTCTTTGCGTTTTATCTGCGTCATCAATATGCGGATCGACAGCATCAACTGCGATTGGAGCAATTACTACTACTGACATTGCTAGTTGGCATCACCATTGTTGGTATCGTTTTCCCTTATCGGATGCATTCAGCAGCATGGAATAGTTGGATTATACAAGGTATTTATGGTGTTTGGTTACTTTTTGTTGGGTTGGGTACATGGTGGTCGCTGCCAAGACTTCGACAGATTTGGCAGAAACGATTTCAGTGGTCAGCAGAGGAGCGCTCTTTTTTGGTTGTCCTTGGCGGCATTCTCTTCATTACGGCGACTTATCAGTGTGCCTATTACATTCATGGATTCACGTATATCTGGGGCGCATTGCTTTTCACAGGTTTCTTTTACTACTTCATTTATACGGAATTGATTCAACCGAAAAAACGCAAACGATTGACTAAAAACAATGTCCACACCTCCGTTGATCAAGGTCATTTCAATGAAATAGAGCGCGTCGTCAATGAGCAGCAGCTCTACCAACGATCTACTTTAAAACTAGAAGATCTAGCTCAAGCAGTGGGGCTGAGTCCGCATGAAGTATCGCGTATCTTGAATACTGTTTACGCCAAGGGATTCGCTCATTTCATCAATGAAAAACGAATCGAAAAAGCTAAAGCCTCATTGGTCACCGACCATCATTTATCACTAGAGGGTATCGGCTACGAAGCAGGCTTCAATTCCAAATCTTCCTTCTTTGCCACCTTCAAGAAAATGACTGGACAAACACCTGCTCAATACAAGCGATCTTTGTCAGTAACTATGAAATAAAGCTTCCTTTTCGCTCCAATATTATAATCCTGTACTCCTCTACATACTGCCTTCTAGCATCAAAACAACTGCTGACCTTATGTTTGTGCCAAAAAGAAATCAATGCGTTATTTATTCTTTCTTGGAGCAATGCTCCTATCTTATTCTAGCTCATGGGCACAAGCAGAAGACCTGAAAGTCCGAGCAGTCATTCAGCAATTCATCGACGGTACAGTTTATAATTATCCTGATAAGATAGAATCAGCATTTTACGCTGATGCAGATATGTTTTTGTACAATGACGCCGATACATTGCTTATTATGTCGCCTGCTCAGTATGCAGCATTATACGACAACGGTCGTGCGAGACAGCGCAATGGACGTTACAACAGCATCGTTGATCTAGACATTAAACTAGATGTGGCTTATGCCAAGTTGCAAGTTGATATTCCTAGTTTTGGTCGTCGATTTTATGACTTTTTGCTGCTGAAAAAGATAGCAGGCGAATGGAAAATAGTTGCCAAATGTACCTCTGCTGAACCTATTCCAAAGGAGCGACTGCCATTACCGAAAAAAGAGACCGTAATCGACGGTTTGGCAAAACCTTGGAGCATGGCATTTTTGAGTGAGTATGACGCCATAGTAGCTGAGAAGGATGCCGGACTTACACGCGTTAATTTACGCAACAAAGAACGACAAAGTATCCAAGGGCTACCCGATGACATTGGGCGAGCGATCTATATCGACACGACAGCTCATAAATCTGGTATCTATCCTAAAAATGCACACGGCAAAACATTAAGCTTTAATGCGGGACTCTTTCAAATCTTGCTAGACCCCAATTTTGAAGACAATAAATACATCTATTTGTCCTATACAGCGACACCCGACCAAAAGAGATTTGCGCTGAAAGTCATTCGTGCGCGCTTGACGGACAATGAACTCAAAGACATTGAAGTGTTGCTGGAAGCTGCGCCTTACACACCGGGTTTGTTCCACTTTGGTGGTGGCATGATTTTCGGGAATGATGGTAAACTATACATCACCACCGGAGATCGGCATTATTATGAATACAACAATCCTTCAGTACCTACTGCACAAGATGTGAGCGATCCTAAAGGTAAGATTTTCCGTATTAACTCTGATGGTTCTATTCCTGATGACAATCCTGATTTTGGGGAAAATGCGATGCCAGGTTTGTATGCGATTGGGATTCGAGCAGCTCAAGGATTGATCTTGCGACCTGGTAGTGACCAAATTTGGTTCACAGAACATGGTACTTTGCAAGGTGATGAAATCAATCTGCTGAAAGTGGGCGCGAACTACGGCTGGCCTTATCAAACAAGCGGACGCTATCGAACCAAAGATTTTGATATTGCACCAGCTACCGATATTGATTTTACTGAACCAATCTATCATTGGGAAAAAACAGTCGCACCGACCGGACCTACTTTCTATACTGGAAATGAATTAAAACAATGGCAAAGCGATATGGTCGTGCCTGGACTCAGCAAAGGCAGTTTGTGGCGATTGCAGTTGACCGATGATACCATCACAAGTGTTGAGGAATTATTTGTCGATGATCGCGTTCGTCTACGCAAAGCTGTGATGTCGCCGAGAGGGAAATTGTATCTATTGACGGATGAAGAAAATGGGCGGATTATTCGAGTATTACCAGAATCGGATTGATTTTGAGTAGTGAATGAAGACTTACCAAATTTTCAAAATTTGGTAAGTCTTCATTCAAATCACTTCAAAGCTTTCCTTCAAAAGTTAAGTGCAGCGTGCTAAAGCAGTCTAAAAGTGAGCAACGCGAACGATCTAACATCTAAAAGCGAAGCGATCTAGAAGCGTAGCGGTCTTTCTAAACATTCAACCAATACGTAATCTTCGCCACAATCGCCCGATTCTTCGTTCTGAAATCCGTCGAAAAATAATTATCGGTATACACCAAAAAGAAGTCCGACACTGGTTGAAATCGCCATTGCAAACGCGTATTCAAGTTGATGTTATCCGTCTGATTGTTGTACTGAAAAAAGGCAGTCAGGAATAAATTTTTGCTGAACGTCACATCTATACGCGGACCGACCAATGCCAATAAAGCAGAGTCATATCCTTCTGGCAGATTGATGTAATTGACGCTATAATTCAAATTGATACTGGCACGCGGCTGAATATTTAAGACAAAACTTCCACGCACACCATATCGCCAACCATTAAAAAACTGCCCAATCGTCGGTCGAATATTATAGGAAAATGCTTTCCGGCGATCCGAGCGAAAAGACAAGTTGAGGGCGGTAAAATTATAGTCACCTATCTCTAATAAACGAACTGGTGTGAGGCTCGTGTCCACGCGCGTCGGATTGAAAGAATTGAAAAGATAGATATAGCTATTTTCAAAGCTGATTTCCGCGCTTGCATTGCTCTTAAAATCGAAAGCATAACCCAATTCGATATTGTGATCGGTGCGTCCAAATTCGGGATTAATAAATGTGCTCCCAGACACAAATGGACTATGTTGCACCAATGGTCCTTCTTTTGGATAGTAATTGAGTTGTCCACCACCGATGAATCGACGAAAACCTGTTCGAGGGACAAATCCGACTTCTGCATCAAAATTTTCACCAACGCGCTCATGGATGGCAAAGATTTCGTAGTCGCGCTTGGTATGGAAAATAGCTAAGTTGTGTGCATACTGTTCTTCTTTCGGATCGGGTGTGAGGACTCGATGATAGAAGGCTTTTCCTGTCCAAGAGTTGTCGGAAGTCGCTAAGTTATAATCTAGACCGACGACGCGATTGAAAGGCTCAAATTCGCTTTCCTCATCCAAGTCTTGAAAGGTTTGTTTATTGACGACAATCGCACCGATATTGGAGCGACTAAATACCTTTCGTTGCACGGCTGCGACGGTATAATTGTAACTTGGCAAGCCATTTCGCTCGTCTGCTGCCGCTTGCATATTGAGTAAACCGACGCGCCAATTGTTATTGATCTTTCCACTCAGACGGGCGCCACCATAGATTGCATTGGGTATATTTTGTTGGGTCAATGTATCAAAGGCGATTCCAATACGGCGTGAGAAAAATGGATTGATCTGAGGCGCACCAAAGCCACCAAAAAGATCAATATTTTCGAGAAAAAACTGTCGCCGCTCGGGTAGAAATATCTCAAAGCGCGTCAAGTTTTGCACTTGTTCGTCTACCTCGACTTGCGAAAAATCTGGATTGACTGTTAAGTCCAGATTGATGCCCGAAGTGACTGCTACCTTGGCATCGCCACCAAAATTGCCAGAGAAATCTTGCTCTCCTGTGCCTTCTATATCGTGCGCGAAATTGGAGATGGCGTAGGGTATCAAGGAGATATTTGCACCAGGTTTTGGTGGTGCTTCTTCCCATTCCATTTCGCCCATAAATGCCAGATTCATCACGATTTGGTTTTGTGGAATCGGCTGCCAAGTGCTGGTCTCATTCGCCTGTAAATCAAAGCGATAGCTATTGAATTTCCAATTCTTTACGCCTTCATTGTACCGTAGTGTTTTGAAAGGAATGGCAAACTCTGCTGCCCAGTAGCCATCGTGAATTTTCGCCTCTCCGTTCCATTTATTGTCCCAAGAAGTCAGGAAATCATCACCATCTTGTCCGCCATTGGAGATCAAAGCTTCCCGGCGCACACCATAGGCATTCATACCAAAAACGAAGGCGTTGATTCGGTCATTGAAAGGATCGAAAAGCAAGGTAATATTGTCGTTGTTACCTGCTCGATAGTCGCGGCGCAGATTGGGAATCACGTAATCTTTGCCTGTAGAGTAGCACTTCGTCGCGACATACAAATTCTTATCGTCGAATGCCATCCAAATCTCCGTTTTCATCTCCGCCCGCATCGTATCCGTCGGGAAATAGAGCCAAAAGTCCTCTGCGGGTTGCGCACGCTGCCAAGCGGCTTCTGTCAAATCGCCATCTAGTACAATAGGCTCATCAATTTTAACGACTTGAACGGGCGATTGGGGAGGTTGTGACTGAGTGAAAATGGTCGAAATGAAGCAAAGAAAAAGTAGGCAAGTGTAAACGACTTTAGTCATGGTACAAAGGTTGGGCAAAATTGAAATGTTAGCGGATTTGGGAAAGTTCAGCGAAAGTAACAGTCGCAGGATAAGATTCACTGATGGATTATTGTTAATGAAGTGTTAAGCGAAGCCACTATCGGCAGACAATCGTTTGCCACATAGCATCAAGATGCGCTGACAAATCGCGCACTATACCTCAGGTTGTCCCAAATACTCAACGGGTATTGACTCAACTCATCAGATTTGGAGCGAATCAATTTCAGGCAATAGGTATGCAGCATATCGACAGCGATACCGAAGGTTTTGAACTGTGGATTGGTGGTTTGTTTATGGTAATAGCGATAGTAGATTTGCTGAATGATACCTGCTAGTCGGAACATTCCGAAGATGTAATAGTATTTCATGTTCACATCTTGCCAGCCCATTTTTTCCAAGTAGTAGTCAACGACTTCCGAGCGTGTCATCATACCTGGTAGATGTGTCGGTTGTCGTCGCATCAGTCGCCAGCAGTAAGGGTCTTTTACTTCTATCCAATATGCCAAACTACCTCCCAAATCCATCAACGGATCACCCACCGTCGCCATTTCCCAATCGAGTACACCGATCACTTCAGTCGGATTTTCTGCATCATACACTAAATTATCAAAGCGAAAATCGTTGTGGATGATGCTGGGCTTTTTGTCTTTGGGCATTTCCTGATCTAGCCAGCTCATTACTATTTCAAAGTCGGGTACATCCGGCGTTTGCGCTTTTCGGAATCGTTTCGTCCAGCCCTTTATTTGCCGCTCCACATAGCCTTCGCCCTTGTAATAGCGGTCAAAATTGGCAGCCTGATAGTCGATTTGATGCAATTCGACGAGTTTATTGATGGCTGCTCGGCACATTTCATTGACTTCGGATGCGCTTAAATTGAGTCCTTTGGGCAAATTGGCACGCGGAATGATACCTTTCAGTTTTTCCATCACATAAAAGTCACTCCCAATCACGCTTTCATCTTCGCAATAAACGATCATTTTTGGTAGGTAGTCATACTGCGGTTGCAGTCTTTGCATCACATCAAACTCCCGCTGCATGTTGTGTGCTGATTTGGCTTTTGTCCCAATGGGTGGTCGTCGCAAAATATAGCTATTTTCCTCAAAATCAAGCTGATAGGTCAAGTTGGAAGCACCGCCTTTGAATTGTTGAATATTGTTCAGTTCGCCACTATCGGGCAGATATGGACGGAGGTAGTCGATAAGTTTTTGCTGATTGAGTTCCTCTCCTGGTCGGACGCTTCCCGGGCGATCTAGTAGTGAGTTGGGCATAGCTATTGCTTAAAATATTGTCATATTATGCAAGTCGATAGGCACAAAGCTAATCACTATATTTGAGCTTCTCCAAAGCATCTCGTACCTTAGCGAAAATTCGCTAAAATTCGAATCATATATGATACAGATGATTGTTTTTGCCATTGTAGCTATCGCAGCTTTTGGCTACTCAGGTTATCAGTTCTCTAAAATTCGTCGCAACGTTTTGCTGGGAAAGGATGAAGTGGTCGAACTAGACAGTGAGCAAAGTTGGAAAAATATGTTGCTGGTTGCTTTCGGGCAGAAAAAGATGTTCAAACGCATCATTCCTGCTGTCTTGCATCTATTTATCTATGTTGCTTTCCTATTCACACAGATTGAGCTGATCGAAATATTGATAGATGGGTTCGGTGGTATCCATCGCTTCTTTGCGACTCGCTTGGGCGGGTTTTATACCTTGATTATCAATACGATAGAGATACTATCTGTATTGGCATTTGTGGGGACGATCGTCTTTTTGGTTCGCCGAAACTTACTCTACATTCCACGTCTTTCTGGTTTAAAAGGATGGCCAAAGCTAGACGCCAATTTGATTCTCTTCTTCGAGATTTTACTGCTCATCGGTATTTTCTCCATGAATGGCGCAGATGTCGTTTTGCAAGAGCGCGATCCTGAGCACTATCCGGCGACCGGGACACTGGCGGTGAGTAGTTGGCTCGGTCCGGCACTGTTTGGTGGATTGGAAACTGGCATTTTGCAAGTTATAGAGCGATTTGGTTGGTGGCTGCACATTATTATGGTGTTCGTCTTTTTGAACTATCTACCCAAATCAAAGCACTTACACATTCTATTGGCATTTCCGAATACCTTCTTTGCAAAGCAAGACGCAAAAGCAGAACTGGAAAATATGCCGGAAGTGATGAAGGAAGTGAAAAGTATGATGGGACTAGATGGCAGCGATCCGTACGCTGACAGTGGTGCGGCGATGGAGGAAGAGTTGCCTGACTTTGGTGCAAATGATATTTTTACTCTGAGTTGGCGGAATATTTTAGGCGCGTATTCTTGTACAGAATGTGGTCGCTGTACCGCTATGTGTCCTGCCAATCAGACTGGGAAGAAACTATCGCCGCGCAAAATCATGATGGATATTCGTGATCGCACCGAAGAAGTCGGGCGCAACCTAGATAGCGGCAATCCTGAGTTCATCAAAGCAGAAGCGAGAGGGGAAGGCGTCAAACTGACGAAAGAAAATTACGACGACGGTAAGTCGCTTTTTGACTATATCACACGCGAAGAACTACATGCCTGTACAACTTGTATGGCGTGCGTAGAAGCTTGTCCGATACTCATCAATCCGCTAGAACCGATCGTGAAGATGCGTCGCTACGAGATTTTGACAGAGTCAGCGGGGCCTGGCGATTGGCTACCAATGTTCAATAGTATCGAAAATAGTGGTTCGGCTTGGCAGATTCCAAAGGATAGAGATGCTTGGGCGAAGGAGGCTGTTAGTTAGCTATTAGCCGTGAGCCTTTAGCTGTCAGCTTTTTCGGCGGTATTCAAAAGTCAGCTAGAGCATCTTTGTTTCTGTGAAAGCTAGGTCGTCGTGGGAAACGACAACCTAGCACTAAAATCTCTCTTTCCCATGCGCATACACTTCATAGCCATAGGCGGAGCAGTCATGCACAACTTAGCATTGACGCTGCATGAAAATGGTCATCAAGTCTCTGGCTCAGATGATGAAATCTATAATCCGTCTCGTAGTCGATTGGAACGTTATGGTTTGTTACCTGATAAGATGGGATGGGATGTGGAGCGTATCACATCGAATATAGATGTAGTGATCTTGGGGATGCACGCTCGAAAAGATAATCCTGAACTGGCACGAGCAAAGGAACTAAACTTGCCGATTTATTCTTACCCAGAATACATTTACCAGCACGCGAAAGACAAAAAACGTGTCGTCATTGCTGGTAGTCACGGCAAGACGACGACGACATCTATGGTGCTGCACGTTTTGCAATATCACGATGTCGATTTTGATTACTTGGTAGGTGCTCAGATCGAAGGATTTGAGTTGATGGCGCGACTTTCTGATGCGCCTGTGATCGTGATGGAAGGAGATGAATATTTGTCTTCGCCGCTAGATTTGCGTCCCAAAATCCATCATTACTTTCCACATATTACGGTACTGACAGGCATCGCTTGGGATCACATGAATGTTTTTCCTACTTTTGAAAACTATGTCGATCAGTTTCGTCAGTTTTTGAATATGATGCCAACAGATGCTAAACTATTCTATGCTGCCGATGATGAAAATGTGCGTGCGTTGATGGCAGAGCGAGACGAAGATTGGTCGGTCAAAACGCAAGCTTATGAAGCTTTTGACGCTCAACTCAAAGATGGAAAAACCGAATTATTCACTTCCGACGGCACGACTGTTCCACTAGAAATATTTGGACAACACAATCTCGCCAACCTAAAAGCCGCCTTCCTTGTCTGTCGAGAACTCGGTATAAGTGAAGCTGCATTCATGGAAGCGGTACCTAGTTTCAAAGGTGCTGCCAAGCGACTGCAACTGCTGCGCGAAGAAGACAATTTTGTCGCATACTTAGACTTTGCTCATGCACCTTCTAAAGTAGCGGCGACCATGCTCGCGTTTAAAAATCAATATCCAGAGCGAAAGCTGGTCGCTTGCTTGGAGTTGCACACCTTTAGCAGCCTCAACAAAGCCTTTCTGCCACAATATGCCGAAAGCCTAAATCCTGCTGACGAAGCTTATGTTTTTTATAGTCCACATACTTTGGAAATCAAGAAGTTGCCGCCGCTGAGCAAAGAAGAAATCGCCACACATTTCGATCATCCAAATCTTCAGGTTTTCACAGACAGTGCCGCTTTACAAAGTCAATTGAAAAAGTATCATTGGAAGAATCAGAATTTACTGATGATGAGTTCTGGGACGTTTGGTGGATTGGATTATCAAGCGTTCGTTAAGGAACTTTAAGCCATTTGAAGTGTATGACCTTTTAAAATCCAGTTCAATATGACAACTATCCACCCGAACGTAATCGAACAAGCCTATACTTATGAAGCTTACTGTCAATTGATCGCTGACCTGTTGGTCAAAAAAGAAACGACCGGTGACGACAACAGCGAAGCCATGCTACACTACACCAATATGAATGTGGTGCGCATGAATCGGTTGGACAAAAAAGTGAAGCTGCACGAAGAGACCATCGAGTTCTTGGATCAACTACAAGACGACCAAATCTGGTTGATACTCACAGAAGGCTGGTGTGCAGATGCTGCTCAGACCATTCCGGTCATGCATAAAATGGCAGAAGCGAGTGCGCACATTGAGCTGCGATTGATTTTGAGAGATCAGCATTTAGATATTATGGATCAGTTTTTGACGAATGGCGGGCGTTCGATTCCGAAGTTGATTGTATTGAATAAAGATTTGGAAGTGTTGGCAAGCTGGGGGCCACGCCCGACGGATGCGCAGACGTTGATGTTAGAAGCGAAAGAAAAAATCAGTCAGCTAGAAAACGAAGCGCGAAAAGCAGCCGTTGAGCAACTTAAAATTGATATTCAAAAATGGTACAACAAGGACAAGACGATACAAACGCAAACGGAGATTAGGGAGAAATTGAGAGGATGAGATTTAGAAAATTTGAGATTACCTACATTCAAAATGCTGTAATAGAGCTTAATATGGCAATTCGTCATTCGTCATTCGAAGTTCGATATTACCTTATCTATTTCATCAATCCCGCCAACAACCAGTCCGCGATCAATTCTCGATTGCGCACCAAAACCAGCCGTTGCTGATCGCGATCATGTTTGATATTCCCTAGTTCCACATAGACAGCAGTCGGTTCTACCTCGCGGAGCATATGTAAGTCGCGTCCGGTCACCGTGCCATGATACTCGCGTCGATATTTGGAGCGCATGGTTTGCTGGAGTTTTTTGGCGACCATTCTACCTTTGGCATCCTTTGGATGATGGTAAAAGAAAACATCGATTTGCTGATTGGCGCGGGAGTCAACATGGATGACGACTACTGTTTGCTCGGTGACACCCTTCCACTTATTTTTTTTGTAGAGGTCATTGATGATGTCTGAACGCTGCTTCAAACGTGTTTTTTGAGAGCGTGGAATAGGATGATTGCCCCATACGAGCTCGTCATGATCGCATTTTAAATATTTCGCATCTCGAATGCCATCGTTAGGATCGCGTACAATCATATACGCCGTCGCGCCGTGCATAATCAGATTGCGACAAAGTCGGAGCGCGACATCATACGCATATTCATCTTCGCACAAGCGATTTTTGGCGCGATAGCCAAATGCACCCGGATCAGGACCGCCATGACCACTGACGATATAATACACTTTACCTTTTAGCTTGGTGCTAACGCTTGGTGTGGAAGCATATTTTCCAAAGATTGGGAAGTTGCCGCGTTTAGAAGCAGTATTGGAGAGGTTGCTGCCGACAGGTGTTTCTTGTTTGTTGAGTGGGACTTTTTTAGGCTCTACTTTGGTGGCTTCTCGTGTCAAAGTAGTCGATTTCAGACTGGCAACGGCTGTTTCATTGGGTTGATTGGCTTGCTCTTTTAGCCATTGTTTGACCTCATTGGGGCAGTGCAATTCATGGTGTGGCACCCAAAGAATTCGGCTTTTGGGGTATGATTCAGCTCGTACCTCTTTGGCGACTAGGGAGTTGTTATATTTTTGAATGCGTACAGCTTGATCCCAATCTGAAATCCCAATGGTCGTCCGAATGCTTTTGCCGTCATATTTGTAAATGAGAATGGGGAGTAGATAGGTTTTGCCTTTGAAAATTTCCTGACCTGACTTGAGATTGTTGATCTCGTAAAACTTGCTGAGATTGCACTTATAATCCAATAGTTGGTAGCGTCGCAGCAATTTCCAAACACCATCACCTTCCTGTGCCTGGACAGGGAGATAGTTGTCTTGATTCACCGCGCCAAATAGCAGCAACTGAGTGCTCAAAAAAATGAATATCAGCGTAAGTCGTCGATGCAATTGTTTCATCACTTTATTCCTTCTCTGCTCTTGTTGTTTCACCTTAGGTAAACAAATGTAGCCATAAAACGATGTGTATTTAGATACAATTGCATAGTCAAACTTTTGTTAAGCCTCCTAAAACGTTCCGCCCGATTCTCTATAAATAGTCGCCAAAACAACTTGCCCTACTGCACGTAACGTACGCGCATCTATCTTATCAAAAGTGTCCTCTGTCGTGTGCCAATGCTTCACAAAAAGCGTCTCTGTATCCGCTGGGCGATTGATGATGTCGATCATTGGAATTTTAGCAATTTGATTGACGAATAAATGATCGTCTACTAACTCGCGCGTCGGTACATCTACAAAATAAGCACCGTAGCCCATGTTTTGCGCCAGTTTCCAAACCTTATTCATGACTTGAGGAGCGTACGCCATAGAGATGCCATCCTTAGTAAATCGCGCATTTTTTCCACCTACCATATCCAAAAGGATACCAAATTTAGCATCATAGCCATCGGTATGTAGATTTCGTGCCCAATACTGCGAACCCAAACACCAAGTTTTGTAATCGCCATTGTCACTGCCATCGCCGTTGTCTTCTGCATCAAACAAGATGATGTCTACACCTAGGTCAATGGGATTGGCTTGTATTTGTCTGGCGATTTCTAGTAGTACACCGACGCCGCTTGCGCCATCATCCGCACCCATCACAGGCTCGTCTCGATCTTCCACATCGGGATCGTGATCGGCTACTTGACGCGAATCCCAATGGGCAGCTAAAATGACACGCTTGCTATGTTCGGGATTATATTGCCCAATAATATTGGTTGCTTCGTAGCTTTCTCCGGTATGCAGATCGGCAGTGAACTCCTGCTCAATAACGGTCGCTCCAAATGCTTCTAACTTCTCGACCATCCAATCTTTTGCTTGCTGATGCGCCTCGGAATTGGGCACACGCGATCCAAATTCGGTTTGCTTTTTGACATACAGCATCGCACTATCTCGATCAAATCGCGGAACAGTCACAGCGGCTGGTTTTGTGGCAGTATCAGTATCTGATGTATTGTCGGTGGCAGCATCGTTTTCGCAAGCTATGGCAAAAAAGGCGAAGCTAATACAAATCAGAAAGGGTCGGAAAAATCGCATGATTCTATTTATTTTATTTTTGACTCAACAAAAGAGCGTTGTTCTGTCTAGTTTAGTTGTCTTGGTAGCGCAAAAATCGCTAATTTGACTCAAAAGAAGTGAGTTTTGGCGAAAAAGGAAGTACGTTCATCCGCCACGCCTTATTTTAGCGTCGAATTTTGACATACTATGAAGAAAAATTTTCCCGATATATTTTTTCTCCTCCTGATCTTTCTGGTCACATTTGCTTTCTTTGGACTCATTCAGAGCTTCTTGTTAACCGTATTTTGGGCTATTGTTTTCGCTATTCTCTTCGCTGGTACTTTCGAGCGATGGCTGACAAGAACAAAAGGAAAGCGCAACTTGGCGGCTTCTTTGACATTGCTTCAGATTATTTTGATCGTCATCATTCCACTCGCCATCATCGGAGGCATCGTCGTCAACGAAGCGGTCGATTACTATCAACAGATCAATCAAAGCGAAGTAGACCTTCAGCAGCGCATCACCAATCTGCGACAGCGTTTTCCTATCAATGAAAGCTATCTGGAGCAATTTGGGCTGGATATGGCAGAGATAGAAGCGAATGTATTGGGCTTCATCACTGGTAGTTTACAGACCGTCGCCGGACGTGCGGTGGGTATCACACAAAATGTATTCGGCTTCTTCGTCAATTTCTTTTTGATGCTCTATATCCTCTATTTTTTCTTGCGCGATGGTCGGCAGTTGGTGAGAGATCTGGTCTGGGTATTGCCTATTGGGGATGAAAGAGAATGGACGCTCTTGAGGCGATTTGATAAAGTATCCAAAGCGACGGTCAAAGGTAGTTTGCTCGTCGCTTTAATGCAAGGAACAATGGGTGGCATCCTGTTTTGGGCAGTCGGGATTCCGGCGGCTTTCATCTGGGGCGTTATTATGGTTTTGTTATCATTGTTGCCGATAGGAAGCGCGATTGTTTGGTTTCCGGCAGCTATTATTCTGCTGTCAGAAGGAGAAGTGGCGAATGGCATCATCGTCATGGCGGTAGGGGCGTTGCTGATCGGGTTGGTAGACAATGTGATGCGTCCGCGCTTGGTAGGTCAGGATACAAAATTACCGGATTACCTTATTTTACTATCGACTTTGGGTGGACTGGCGTTGTTTGGGATTTCCGGTTTTGTGATCGGGCCTATTATTGCTGCTCTATTCGTAAGTTGTTGGCAAATTATGGGTGTCGAGTATGGAGGTACCCATCCGGAGACGCAAGATTTTGTAGCAGATAATACCGATGTGAGTACAGCTATCTCAGATGATGGGGTAGAAGAGCTGCCGGAAGAGTTGAAAGAAAAGGAGTAAATGACCTAGCGAGACGCTTCTGCTTTTGATACCTTTGTATTGCATGATTTATACATCATCTCAACCAAATTTATGATGCTCAAATGGTTACTCACGGCTGCCATCGTTTATTTTGTTTATCGCCGATTCATTCAGCCACGTCGGCAAGTCAATGCCGGAGCACGACAGCGTCGTATGTCTGCTCAAGAAGAGGATACAGAAGATGGTGAGTATATAGATTATGAGGAGGTGGAATAAGAGATGGTGTGCGATGCGTGATATGAAAAAACAAAACAGCATTTGCCAATATCAGTGCGCCAAGTTTTACATTTTACATTTTACATTTTACATTTTACATTTTACATTTAGCGTTTTACATTTTTCGGTTTCTCGAAGTATGACGTATCATCTATCCAAGTAGGACGTCTAGACTCAAAGCCTTCATAGCAGCCAATAACAGCCAAGATGGCACTGATGAAAATAGATTGTAGGAGGACTTTCGAGTTTGCCATATGATCTACTTTTGAACGCAATCAGCTAAACAAGTTTAGCGATTACAACCTACTCAATCCCGCTTTCGCTTGCTGATGCAAAGTATACCGATGCTCCTTCGGACGGATGCTTAGACAACGCTCATACGCTTTTCGTGCCGCGCTTTTCTTCCCTTGTTTTTCGTAGATATGACCGGACTCCAATGCTGCTCGACAAGCATAATACCAACTTGCATCTTCGCCCTTCCGAATCACTGTCGCGTAGTGCTGTAACGCCTCCTCATATCGCTGCATGGAGTGCGTACAGCGTCCCAAAAAATAATGATATTCCAATATTGTCTTTTTTGCCTTGAAATCTTTTGCTGACTTTTTACTCAGTAATGCATACGCTCGGTCAAAATACGCCCCATCAAACAGCAATCGCGCTTTGAGTACTGTCACATTGGGGATGACGCCGGAGTTGGCTTCTGTGAGCGCGCTTTCATCCGCGCCGATATTGGCGTGTCCGTACTTTTTGACTTTGGAGATGTAATTGTTGTAGTCGCTTGGATTGCCTTGAACGAGTTCGTGCCACGCGAGTAGCCGATAGCTTTCTTTGACGTAGTTGCGTCCTTTAAAATTGGCGAGGTATTTCTTGAAATAAGTGTCCGCATCTGAGTCGAGTCGATGCAGTTTGGCTTTACCTAATAGGAAATCGAGGTATGGAAAAGGGTGGAAGGATGAATGACGCGGACGTTGTTGTAGCATACTGATCGCTCGGTCATTGCGACCGCTTTTCATGGCTATGGTAGATAAGATAAAAGCAGCTGCCGGGTCGGATTTGGCATTTAGTGAAGATCGCTGTAAGACGCGCCAGGCTTCATCGGGATTGTCACCAAATTGTAGCAAAACATAGGCATACAAGATGTAAGTTTCCCGCTCGAAGATGAAGTCATTTTGCTGGGCGTAATTGAGGACTTCTCGTAGTTCGCATGTCCCTTTTTGAAAGTCACCTTCCAGACTACTGACTAGTTCTACACTGCTCGGCAGCGCACTCACGATGGCGTGTAGGACACCTAAATTTTTCTTGTTGGGCATGAAATCTGGATAATGGCGAGCGTTTTCTTCCAGTAGTTTGAAAGCCTGGTTGATGTCTCGAAATGCACCAAACCATTCTTCAAACTGAATGCGGGCAATCGCCCATTGCAGACGAATATCGGCTTGTAAGTAGAGATGATAAGGACTGTTTTTGTCACTCTTTTCGATACGTGTTAGTCGAGCATTTTTTCGTGCTTCGGCGCGATGAAAAGCGGCTTCGTCTTCGGCGATATAGACTTTGAGAAAGTCCAGATAATTTTCGAGATGATCGACGACTAAGTTATTGGTTTGCTGACTTTTGATGGTTTGTACGTATGTTTCTGCCTCATCGAATCGTAACTCCATGATGGCGTCATAGGCTTGTCGAGCTTCCGGTGTATACTCAATGTAAGTCGCTGATGCCCAACTCATTGCCCACTGCAAACAACATACTATTATCAACCAACTTCGCATGAGATTATTTTGAACTGTGAATGGCAAAGCTACTTCAGAACTATTAGATTTCAGATATTAGACTAGATTTAGGGCAAACGCATCAAATTCCTTTTTGCTCTTTGATTTATCAAATGATTCAATTTTTCAGCGACATGAGCATGGTATTTGTCTCAAGCCGACGGGCTATTCATTTTGGCATTGCCCCAAAACGAATCAAAAGGTCTAG
>JBCDHX010000067.1:0-30372 GCA_038749535.1 Bacteroidota bacterium | reverse complement strand
TTGAATAATCTATTTTTTTCCTCAAAAAGCCCCCCTCTTTTTGAGGGCTTTTTGAGGAAAAAAATGTTGGCATAACCCGAATCACCAAAATTTTGAAACCTATCTTAAATTTTTGTCCTGATTTATTGAACCACCTCAAAAAAGGTGAAAGGATAATGTTGCATCTGTACATTATCGATCTAGGCTAGTTTTTCACAATCAGCAAATAAATAACCAACTTGAACAGACCCATAAATATCAATAGCAAGGAAGAGGAAATAATCCTAGCTGACAAAAGGTATAGAATTTACGCTCTCGGAGGTTGGGGAATAGATGTAGGGAATTTTTCAGTTCTGTTCAAAGAACAAGAAACAAATGAAATAATAAAATGCAAAAAAGCGACTTATCCCGTTCAAGCAATTTTACATGGAAAAAGAGCGAAAAGAATTTTGATTGTTGACATTCCAAGAACATCAAATTATGAAGTGATTTTTGAGCATCCTGAATCGCTGAAAGTGAAAAGATCAAATCTCTTTGTCAGCTCATTCTTTTCAAAACCGATTGCAAATGAAAAAATTGAAATTTTAATAATTGAACAGCTTGGCTTTTCTCCAATAGTCAAATAACTGAAGCTGAGTGAAACCCAACACCTAACCAAAACCCACTTTCAGCTACAACAATCACAGATTTGGCTAAGCAGCTCGTATCAGAAGCCTTCATCTTTATGCTATCATTTAATCAAAAACAGCAATGATGAATTTATCTGGAAAAACAGCCATCGTAACAGGTTCAAACACAGGCATAGGATATGAAACAGCTTTGGACTTGTATCAGAAAGGCGCGAGAGTGTATTTGACTTGTCGCAATGAAGAAAAAGCACAGAACGCCATCCGCCGCATGAAAGCGCAAGACGGAGCAGGCGAATTGATTTTTGGTCACTTGGATTTGGCGAGTTTAAGATCGGTCAAAGCATTCGCGGAGAATGTATTGGTAGCAGAATCGAGACTCGATTTATTGGTCAACAACGCAGGAATTATGATACCGCCGCCTTACAAAACGGAGGATGGTTTTGAGATTCAGTTTGGCGTCAATTTTGTTGGTCATTTTGCGCTGACGGGGCAGATTTGAGTATCCGCAGTCTTTCAGCAAATTGTTCAAGTCCAAAACGAAGCAGTCGCTTATGGCATTTCGGGCTTCGTTTAATTAATAACGTACTTTGTCTGAATGGAATTCCATCACCCATACACCGTCGCCACCAACCGCCGCCCACTCGCCCGATTCCGAAACTCACAGAGGTAAATTCCTTGCCAAGTACCCAAATTCAGACGACCATCCGTGATCGGAATCTGAATGCTGCTCCCGATCATCGCAGCTTTGATGTGTGCCGGCATATCGTCCGGACCTTCTAGGGTGTGCATCAGGAAAGGCAGATTTTCTGGAACGATTTTATTGAATATGCTCTCAAAATCGGTGCGGACATCGGGATCGGCATTCTCATTGATGGTGAGGGCGGCAGAGGTATGCTGAATGAAGAGGTGCAGAATGCCTTGCTCCGGCAAATCAGGCAACTGCTCAGCGACCAATGCAGTGATGATATGGTAGCCTCTTCGGAAAGGCGGTAAGCGGAATTGGGTTTGTTGTACCATGAATTAGCATTTAATGTGACTGTAAAAATAAGCGTTTGTCAGGGTTTTACGAAGTAGCAAGATCGACTATCACAACCAGCTCAAAATCGTCTATTGCTGAACATGCGTCCAATCACACAAAATCGTATATTGCTTATTATTCATCAAAACACGACTAATGAGAATCAAAATACTGAGCATTCCGGTCAGAGATCAACAAAAAGCATTGGATTTTTATACGGCTACTTTGGGCTTTGTGAAAAAGGTGGATATACCGCTAGGAGGAGAAAATAGATGGCTGACGGTGGTATCTAAAGATGATACAGATGGACCTGAGCTGCTGCTCGAACCTTCACCCAATCATTTCGAGCCGTCAAAGGTCTTTCAAGAAGAACTGTTCAAAGCAGGCATTCCTTGGACGCAGTTGTATGTCGATAATGTACAAGCAGAATTTGATCGGCTGTCAAAGCTAGATGTGGAGTTTAAGATGACACCAACGGATGCCGGAACGGTCGTCATCGCCATATTCAATGATACGTGTGGAAATTATATTCAGTTGGTAGAAGAGAAGTAATTCATACATCTTCTCTAGTTCAAAATACCCAATGAGCGCATCGCTCTAGCAGAGGCGTTTTGTTCTGCACTTTTCTTGTTGAAGTCGTCCGCAGAAGCAATCTTTTTGTTGTCGATCAAGACGGCAACTTTGAAGCGATCGCGCTTTTCATATTTGTAGCGAGCGAGGAGTTTATAATTGACGGTTTGCCCGTTTTTCTGACACCACTCTAGCAAGCGGCTTTTATAATTATCATCTATGGTTTCTAGCTCTTGTACATCAACATAGTTACGCAGAATTTTTCGGATGATGTAGCGTTTTGTTCCTTTATACCCCAACTCTAGATAAACCGCCCCGACCAAAGCTTCTACTGCATTGCCGAGCATGGAGCGACTCAGCCGTGTGTTATTGAGCTCCGAGAGCAAAATGTCTAACTCCATTTTATCACCGATCAAATTGAGCGTTTTCCGTTTGACAATTTTAGAGCGCATTTTGGTCAGAAAACCTTCGTTGGCATTGGGATATTTTTTAAATAGATATTCCGCGACGACCGTCCCCAGTACAGCATCACCTAGGTACTCTAATCGCTCGTTGTTTTGAAGAGCGTAGCCTTTGTTGGATTGGTTGGATTTGTGAGAAAAGGCAATTTTAAACGTGCTGATTTTGGTTGGCGTGAACCCAATGATAGGCTTGATCTTGCGCACCAATTCTCGATCTACTGAAAAATAATAGTTGTATAGTCGTAGTAAGAACTTCACCTAACAAGTTGTTTACAAAGGGCGATTTAAGTTGATAACAGCTTGATTATCAATTATTTACTAATCCAGACAATCGCCTTCTTTAAATATGCAAAAAGGAGCAATCTAGGTGTTTTGTTAAGAGAGCAGAAAGATACGTTTTATTCCATTAACCCTATTGGTATTACTGACGAAAAGTTATTCTTCGTACTTTTTCACAATCAAAGAAGCATTGTGACCACCGAAACCAAATGTATTGCTCAAAGTGACTTTTACGTCTCGTTCTTGTGCTTCATTGAACGTCAAGTTGAGCTTACTATCAATATTGGGATCAGCTGTAAAATGGTTGATCGTCGGCGGCACAAATTTGTGATTGATCGCATAAATACACGCCAATGCCTCTACTGCACCAGCAGCCCCTAGCAGGTGTCCAGTCATGGATTTGGTAGAGCTGATGTTCATATTGTAAGCCGCCTCACCGAATACCTGTTGTATCGCTTTCACCTCTGCGATGTCGCCCAGCGGTGTTGATGTACCGTGTACATTAACGTAGTCGACATCACTAGGATTTAGTCGGGCATCTTCTAGAGAAATTCTCATCACTTTTTCAGCTCCCAGACCCTCAGGATGAGGAGCGGTGATATGATGCGCATCCGCAGTCGCGCCGTAACCAATTATTTCTCCATATATCTTCGCACCTCGTGCTTTGGCGTGCTCTAGCTCTTCTAGGACGAGCGCAGCACCACCCTCTCCCAGTACGAATCCATCGCGATCTGCATCGAAAGGTCGAGAAGCTGTTTTGTAGTCATCGTTTCGTGTTGATAGGGCTTTCATCGCATTGAATCCACCGATACCAATCTTGCAAACGGTCGCCTCAGAACCTCCGGTGATGAACACATCGTTGCGCCCAAATCGAATGTAGTCAAAAGCAGTTCCAATGGAATGCGTAGAAGAAGCACAAGCGGAAACAGTGGCATAGTTGATACCTCGAAAGCCATACTTAATAGAGATGAGTCCGGCAGCTAAGTCGGGAATCATTTTTGGAATCATGAAGGGATTGTAACGCGGCGTACCGTCTCCAGCTTCAAAGTTCTCGACATCTTGCTCCAAAGATCGCAGTCCACCTATCCCTGACCCCCAAATCACACCAGCTTTATCTAGGTTCAACTTTTCTACATCTATCCCAGCATCTTCCATCGCTTCTTCTGCCATATACATCGCATACAACTGAAAGCGATCGACTCGACGAATTTCTCTTTTGTGGATACGCGTCTCCGGCTCGAAGTCTTTGAGTTCACAAGCGAATTTTGTCTTAAATTTTTCGGGATCGAAATAAGTAATGGGATTCGCGCCACTCGTTCCATTTTGCAATCCTTCTAGATAAGCTGATGCGGAAATGCCAATCGGTGTGAGCGCACCGATACCGGTTACGACTACTCTTCTCATGTCTTAAGTATTGTTGGATTAGAACGTTCTGAAAATGAGCGGCTGTGCAGAAGCAGACCGCGAAGTAAGGAATTGACTTGCCGATGTTCCTAAAAAAATGGCTATCTATATCCACATGAAGAAAGATACAGATAGCCAAAAGTAAATTGTCGAAATACTATGCTTTCGCTTTTTCAATGTATGTGACCGCGTCGCCAACAGTGGCGATTTTTTCCGCGTCTTCGTCTGGAATAGAAATATCAAATTCCTTTTCCAATTCCATAATCAACTCCACGGTGTCCAAAGAGTCAGCTCCTAGATCATCGATGAAGTTAGCTTCTGCCGTCACTTCGCTTTCGTCTACCCCTAACTTTTGAACGATGATATGGGTCACTGTTTTCTGAATGTCTGACATAATTAATCACTTTATTAAACAAATAAGTTTTGCGCAAAGTAAATCAAATGACTACGTAAGTTCAAGTTTTACGATACAAAAAGTTGGTTTCGTGCGATAAGGAAACTCACACAATACAGTATTTACGCCATCTTTACTTCTTTTTTAAGACATCTCCCCCATTGACAATTACGCCTTCCGAGTTCGATTGTAGATGATTAATTTCCATCGAAATGCCCATTTCCATTTCAGTTCGTAGTCAGTCAATTGCACCGCGTTCAGTATTTGCTGCCAGTCTGCACGGCGAAAACTACGTGCTACGGAGAGTGCTGCATCATGTCTGACCATGGGCGATTTGGACAAAAATCTCGTCAGTGCTTGAATAGAATAATACGCCAAAGCATGACGATGCAAATCATTCACGACGATGCCCAGTTGGGTTTGCTTTTTGAAAACTTGGAAAAGGTCGATCAACTGTGTATCTGTAAAGTGATGCGTAAACAGACTCGCGTGTAAGAAGTCGCAAGTTAGATTAGCAAATGTTTGATCAAATATATTGAGACATTGAAAAGAAATTTCAGGATAATGAATACAATTGGCACGCGCATACTCGACGATATGTGGATTGGCGTCTATACCTATAAATTCGATGTTATAGCCTTTTCGTTTTGCCCATCTTGCCATCAAAATCAATAGATCACCTCCGCCGCAGCCGATGTCTAGTAAGGTGTATTTCTCTTGGGGATAGATTTTGATCAATCGCTCCAGCCCTTTCCAGCTCAGTCGATTGCCGCCTAGTAGTCGGTTGATGACTTCTAGCTCTTGCAGCGTCTGCTCGATCACTTCACCAGAACTGTCCAGATCGTCCATGAGTTCTTCTTCTTCGGAGCGTTGAGTAAGATTGATAGGCATATTTAACACTTTAAACGGTAAATATCTTGATTCTGAAATATAATGTTTATACCACCTTTAATAGCATACTCTCCAATGTCAGTCCCGGTCCAAAAGCAAAACTCAATACATTTTTGCCACGATCTTCTTCATTTAACTCTTCTAATAAAGCTTTTAAGACGAAAAGAATAGTCGGCGAAGACATATTGCCGTACTCTTTGAGGACTTGATAGGCAAACCGATTGCAGTGCCGCGCCAATCCCAACTCCTGCTCGATGACACGTAGTATGCGTTTGCCGCCGGGATGTATGGCGAAGTAATTGATTTGCTCCAAATCTAAGTCCATCGTCCGCAGCAAATTGTCCGTCAACTGCCGAATGCCATCCCGAATAAAATCCGGCACCATTGCTGTCAGTCGCATCTCAAAGCCAAAGTCATTGATGCTCCAAGCCATATCTTTTTTTCCCTGAAAAGCCAGATCACAGAAAAAATTATCCATTGAAAAATTCATGGTATCTGACACGGTGTCGCTACTCACCAAAACGGCTGCTGCTCCATCGGCAAAAAGGGCATTGGCGAGCAAATTATCCGCGTCTTTCTTCTTTTGAAAATGTAAGCTACACAACTCTACAGCAACCACTAATACTTTGGCATCTGCCTGAGCCTCAACGATTTGTGAAGCTGTTTTCAATGCATTGAAAGCCGCATAGCAACCCATAAAATTGATAGCCGTTCGTTGTACATGAGTCGATAATCCCAATTGCTCAATCAACTCAATATCTATGCCAGGCGCGTACATTCCAGTACAGCTCACCGTCACTAGATGAGATATATCACGCAGATCGAAGTCTTCCGGTAATGCATCTTTAACAGCCGACAGCGATAGTTTTAATGCTTCTGCTTCATAGATTTTCATGCGTTGCCCCACAGTCGGGAAAGGCTCTATGTCGGTCGCTGTGGGATAAAAAGTATACTGCTCCGGATCGGTGGTTTGGTAGTCCGCCAGTACACTATATCGAGTCGTAATTCCACTTGCTCTATACAACACTTTGAGCTGATGGGCTTCTGCTTCATTCATTTCTTGAGCAGCCGCCATAAAAGCACCTATTTGTTGCTGATCGATTTGATGTGGTGGATTCGCAGTTCCGATATAATTGATGTATGCTGACATTCAGTTGTTGTAAATATTCTAAACGGACAAAGAACACCTTAGGAAAGCTTTCGTTTGAAGAGAGACAGCTTGGTTTTGTCCAATTTTATAACAGTCAATTGTCAATTAGCGCAAAGAGAACCAACATTTCGTTTGAAATTCTTGGAAATAGTTTGATTTTTGCAGCAAGAATAGGATGTTTATAAACAATGACGCATGGCTTTAAGGAATGAATTTCCTGTTGCAGGTTCAAATTATTTAGGTGGAGAAAGCGACGGTTGGGAGTACAAAACAACCTTTGCCGGTTCTAACTTAGCCGCGACTTATGATATGGTGCGACAGTTTTTGCAAGAAGAAGGCTATGCAGATATTCCTATCCCAAAGAATGCTGAGGACTTAAAACTATTCCGCATCCCTACCCGAAATAAGCAGATTTTGCTCTTTGAAGACAATGGCTACGTTCACAATCCCATCAAGATACTTTTTCCATTGGATGGGCGTAAAAAAAGAATATTGACTCTCTGCTTGTATAATGAAGCGGTGGATAATCACTTGCTACGTTTTCATCGTGTACTGGAAGACGAAACAATCTTAGCGCGTCAGCACAATATAATCGCGGATGAGTAATTTCAAGAAATCTTCATCTGTCCCGACTTGATTGACCTCCACTTGCAAAAGCTCTTTCATCCTCGCAGCTAATTCTATTATGAGTTGTCGATGAGCAGGATTGGGGTAGCTTTTGTAGCGTGACAAGGTTTGTTTGATGAGTAACATATCAGACTCTGTGAGCTGTTTGACTTCCTCAAAAGTCGGCTCATAGCCTTCTATCGACTCGATCTTAAAAATATCTCCCAGATCAAAACGCAGTTTGCTCTGCAATCGGATAACCGTTGTATGCGCAGCGTGATCGCCGAAACGTTGGCGATTGGGTGATGCCAATATAGACAATGCCCCGATGACACCTGCCGACATGGTCAAATCAACTAAATAGAAAACAGCTCGTATCAGATGGTCGCTTAGTCGAGTCAGATGCCCATCCAAACGAACAACTTTTATACTCATCGCTCTCTTTCCATAAGACTGTCCGGCTAGCCATACTTCTGTCCCAAATTGGTACAACACAAACAACGCAATAGGCAGCAGATAAAAGAAAAAAGCGATCAAAAAACCACCTCCATTGAACAGCCGACCTTCAGTGGCGATAGACAGCAAAATCAAAATAGCATAGTAGCCACCAAATACAATCAGCAGATCGATTAAAATAGCAAAGAAACGCTCTTGAAGAGACGCTAGCTCGTATTCAATTTCTACATTTTGTGCGGTGAGAAGGTCTATGCTTGCCATGCTGCAAGGTAGGGAAAAAGAAAAAGCCATGCCACAACTTGTGCAACATGGCTATTTTTATTTTTGAAGATTAGGATACTTCGTCAATTAAACGAGTGCTTTCTCAGATGTAAAGACAGACCCTAGATATTCACGATTTAGACGCGCAATGTTGGTGATGGAGATGTCTTTCGGACACTCTGCCTCACAAGCAGAGATGTTAGAACATTGCCCAAAACCTTCCGCATCCATCTGAGCGACCATCGCCTGAGCTCGTTTTTTCGCTTCCACTTTTCCTTGTGGCAACTGCGCCAAGTGAGACACTTTAGCCGATACAAATAGCATCGCCGACGCATTGGGACAAGCCGCTACACAAGCTCCACAACCGATACAAGCTGCTGCATCAAAAGCATGAGATGCTTGCGTCTTTTCAATAGGAATGGCGTTTGCATCCTGCGCTTGACCAGTATTGACGGATACATAGCCACCTGCTTGGATGATCCGATCAAACGCATCGCGCTGCACTACCAGATCTTTGACCACAGGAAACGCCTTTGCTCTAAACGGCTCGATGTAGATGGTATCGCCATCATTAAAGGAGCGCATATGCAACTGACAAGTCGTTGTCCCCTTCTGATGACCGTGCGGATGCCCATTGATGACCATACTACACGTCCCACAAATCCCTTCTCGGCAGTCGTGCTCGAAAGCGACTGGCTCTTTCTTTTCACTGATGAGCTGCTCGTTGAGTACATCCAACATCTCCAAGAAAGACATACTTTCTGTGATGTTGTCCAATTTATATTCTACAAACTGCCCCATGTGCTTGCCGCCTTCTCGCCATACTTTTAGTGTCAGTTTCATTGTATCGTTGTTTTTATTGTTGTCTGAATTGTTTGGTTTTTTATGAGTATTTATAGTTATCCAAAAAGTCCAGCAATTCTTTGAAGCTTGGACATTTTTTGGCTATCAGTTCTACATCTGATCGTTCTGCAATTTTTGCGTTATGCTGCGTATTGATATATCTTTTGCTCTTATTCGAATGATTATATATCAAGTGCTCTAAATATTCCTTGGGTGATTTTACAGTCTCAGGGTGATGTATTGGTTTAATAGGTCGTTGTAAATGAAAGACATTGCTTATTGCTTTTTCATCACTCAACAACCATGCTTCAATTTCTTGATTTGGAATGCAGATAAAATTGAATTCAGCAATGCTTTTGCTCAAAAAGAACTGTAAATCGCTTCTTAGCTTTTTCAGGCTTCTATCATCAAGGTCATGAACTAATATGACCATATTACATCCTTTGGTATATAAGTTTTTGGCATAAGTTAAAGCTTTATTGCGCATTCTACCACAACCTTTTCCTACTGCTTTTTTGAACTTGAGTGATTCTGTTTCTAAATATTTTGATATTAGTATTCGTATGGTTTTAAAGTCACTATCATCTTCTACGATTAGACCGATGCCAATAATCTTTGGTTTTCTAGACTTCATATTCTAGACCAGTTTCTAACCAATATTCCCCTAAGTTACCTTCCGTTTCTAGGTATTCTTTGAGCGCTTCATATTCATTTTTCGATAACTTTTTGGTCAGAGGTTCTGCTAAGGTTCCTTTTTCTTTGTCTTTCTTCACCAATACTATGTTCTCAGGCTTAATCTTATCTACGACTAAATCAGAGTGTGTGCTAACTACAATTTGTTTTCGTTTTGACTCTTGTTTAATGAGTTCAATGATACTACTTAATAAACCGTGATGAACTAATGACTCAGGTTCTTCTATGAGTAATAAGTCATTTTTGTCACTGAGCATATAGAAAATGAGGGCTAAAGTTCTAAATGTACCATCCGAAAGTTGGTTTGGAAGTAGGTAGATTCCATCAACTTTAAGACTCAGAGTGATGATGAACTTATTGGCTCTATTGTCTTTCTCACCATTTTTTCTAAAGCCTGTGCTCTGAATGGGTATTTGTGTAACATCAAATTTTATATCTTCAATCAAATTTAGCCCCTCAATGCCAACAATACTTATATATTGCGAGTATATATGTTTATAATTTAGGGAGTAGGAATATAAGTCTCTGATGAAAGAAGCATGAGACTTCGCGCTAGAATCTTTTATTGAGTGACCAAATGGACTTAACTCTACTGATGGAGGACACTTTTTAGCTCCAACAAATTGTGCTACATTATAGTAGCTTATGTTCCTAAATGAGTCAATGATTGGTAGTTCTTCCTCAAATTTTTCTTTTTTTAATTCGTCAAGAGCAGACCAATTACTTTTATTAATCATTCGAATCATGGAAGAATGGGAAAATGCATTAAAGTCCAAAAATCGGTAATCTAGATTTGGCTGCTCTTTTGCATACTTTACATCTGCAATTTTGATTGATTCTTCACCGTTAGTATTTTCTTCAGTATATATAATTGATAAATCCGTTATATACTTCCTTTTCTGTTCAAGTACGACATCTAGTACTATATTGGAATGATAGTATCCATCTGCAGTATCCACTAATTCAGCTTCTATTCGTCGAGTCTGTTCTATTTTTGACAATAAATCAAGTGCCTGCAATATGTTACTCTTCCCTACACCATTAGCCCCTATCAAAACTGTAAGCTCAGGATGCAACTCTACATCTGTTTCGAGACAAGAGCGGTAATCACGTATGACTGCTTTTTTTATCATTCAATTTATTCTACTCCTCCAATAACTCACTCAACCTCAACTCAAACCCTTTCAAGATATTCTATACTAAAAGAAATATATCAATAATTACAGCAATAGCAACTAAAACTCAATCCAGCTGCTATCGCTGCTCTTAGCAATACCGCTGAACAACTTGTCCCGAAAATCGGGAGCTAACAGCTTACTTATAACTCCTAGTCTTCAACTCCACATTCTCAAACACCAACTCCTCCTTGTGCAAGACTGGCTGCATATCGTCTCCAAACTCCCAAGCCGAGACATAAGCATAATCTTCATCATTACGCAAAGCTTCTCCTTCTTCGGTTTGGTACTCTTCGCGGAAGTGACCACCACAAGATTCGTTGCGATCTAGGGCATCGACACACATCAACTCACCTAGCTCCAGGAAGTCTGCTACTCGCAGGGCTTTCTCCAGCTCAGGATTGTACTCATCCTTGCTACCTGGCACGAAGACATCATTGTAAAACTCATCGCGTAGCTCCCGAATCATCTTGCGCGCTTTTTTCAAACCATCCGCATTGCGAGACATCCCGCAGTAGTCCCACATGATCTGTCCCAAACGGCGGTGGATGCTCTCAACCGATTGCTTGCCATTAACAGCGAATAGCTTGTCAATTCTTTCTTTCACTTCATTTTCAGCCGCTTCAAACTCAGGCAAGTCTGTCGTGAACTGAGGCGTTCGGATTTCTTTAGACAAGAACTGACCAATCGTGTAAGGAATTACGAAATAGCCATCTGCCAAACCTTGCATCAGCGCCGAAGCACCTAGACGATTCGCACCGTGATCAGAGAAATTCGCTTCTCCTAATGCAAAGCAACCTGGTACGGTCGTTTCCAAATTATAGTCTACCCAAAGTCCACCCATGGTATAATGAACCGCTGGATAAATACGCATCGGTACTTTATAAGGATCTTCACCTGTGATTTTCTCATAAATTTCAAATAAGTTACCATAACGCGCACTGATTGTATCCTTTCCTAACCTTTCAATCGCATCTGCAAAATCCAAATAGACTGCCAAACCTGTTCCACTCACACCTCGACCTTCATCGCATACGTATTTGGCAGCACGAGAAGCCACATCACGCGGCACTAGATTCCCGAATGCAGGATAGATGCGCTCCAAGTAGTAATCTCTTTCACTTTCTGATAAGTCTAGGGGTGATTTTTTCTTTTCTTGAATGGCTTTTGCGTCCTCTTGTGACTTTGGCACCCAAACTCGACCATCATTTCGCAGCGACTCTGACATCAAAGTCAATTTGGACTGATAAGAACCAGAAACTGGAATACAAGTCGGGTGGATTTGTGTGAAGCAAGGATTCGCCATGTATGCGCCACGGCGGTGTGCGCGCCAAGCTGCTGAACCATTACAGTTCATCGCATTAGTAGATAGATAGAAAACATTGCCATAACCACCGCTCGCCAAAACGACGCAGTGAGCAGCGTGACGCTCTATCTCTCCTGTCAACAAATTTCTAGCAATGATGCCACGCGCTTTACCATCCACTTTCACCAAGTCCAACATCTCATGGCGGTTGTACATAGTGACATTACCATTGGCAATCTGACGAGAAAGTGCCTGATAAGCACCTAATAGCAGTTGTTGTCCAGTCTGTCCACGTGCATAGAATGTTCGACTGACTTGTACCCCACCAAAAGAGCGGTTTGCCAACAAGCCACCATACTCTCTAGCAAAAGGGACACCTTGAGCCACACACTGATCGATGATGCTCACACTCGCTTCTGCTAAGCGATGGACATTCGCTTCACGAGAGCGATAGTCACCACCCTTGATGGTATCGTAGAACAATCGGTAGACGCTATCACCATCATTTTGATAGTTTTTAGCGGCATTGATACCGCCCTGAGCTGCGATAGAGTGTGCACGGCGTGGGCTGTCATGGAAAGTAAATGCTTTCACATTGTATCCCAATTCTGCCAATGTAGCTGCACAAGAGCTACCTGCCAAACCTGTCCCTACTACGATCACATCAATGCGACGTTTATTGTTGGGAGCGACCAAATTCATCGTTCCTTTGTATTGCTGCCACTTTTCTCCAAGTGACCCTTCTGGTACTTTTGCCTCTAGCGTTGCCATGAATTTTCGTTTTTATGTTTTAGCTGTTCTCTATTAAAATACAGCTTATTGATCTAATTTGAATTTTATTGGAAGGGTAAACCGTACGCGTACTGCTTCTCCATCTTCGTAGCCGGGTCTCCAGTACTTAGTCTCTTGATCTTGCATTAAGCTGACTATATACTCAGCCTCTTCATCGATACCGTATCGTAGACTTCTGACAACGCTGATATCACTTATATTTCCATCTACTTCAACGGTAAATTGGACAACAGACATTCCTTCTACCCCTTCGCGCTCGGCTTCGTAAGGATATTCCATATTGTCGTACACAAAGTCCATTAATGTTTTCTGTGCACATTCCTCAAGCGCTTCCTTATCTTCTATGTGTTCGCATCCATACATTCGAGGCATTTCTTCTACCACCCGAAAAATATCACCTTTGTACTCCTGCCCTTGTGTCACAAAACACACACAGACAAATAACAAGATTAAAGGCATTGGATATTTCATACTTATGTAATTTGATTAAAGAGTTACCAAATATTTACATCAAAAGCATCCAAATCGGGATGATCGCAAACATCAACGGCACACCGATCGCATAAACCGCCCCTATTCCTTTGATGATAGGCGAATATTTTGGATGATTCAAACCTAGCGTCTGGAAAGCACTTTGAAATCCATGCAATAAGTGAAAGCCCAATCCAATCATGCTGATAACATAGATCGCCACAAAGATTGGCTTGTCGAAAGTCGTACTCACTTTGGCGTATAAGTCTTTCACTTCTCCGTCCACGCCTGCATAAGTGACTTTAGGGACGTCCCCGAACTTCATCGCATACCAGAAGTCTCCCATGTGGATGAAAAGGAAGATCAGAACTAGAATCCCTAACCAAGCCATATTTTTCGCTGCCCAGCCATTGGTAGCTGTAGCGCGTGTTACTTTTTTGGCGTAGCGATTGCCACCTCTTGCAGATTTATTTTGTACCCAAAGTATGATACCCTGAATGATGTGAAGTAAAAAGCCAGCATATAGTCCGTAAGCGAGGAACTTGATGACAGGATTGGTCGTCATGAACTTCGCGTAAATATTGAATTGCTTGCCTCCATCGTCGATCAGCAATTGTAAGTTACCCGATAGATGAACGAGTAGAAAGGAAATCAAAAACAAGCCGGTTAAACTCATGATGACTTTCTTCCCGATAGATGAAGTAAAGAAATTTATGATCCAATTCATTGATGTCTACTATTTTTAGTTCGTTTATCACAAATGTATCTAAACCGTCTGATTTTTCTAACAAAGAAGCCTGCTTAACGATTTATTCGTGTCATTATTTAGAATAATTCAAAATTAAATATGGTTGAATGAAACCCTAATCTATTTCTTCCTGCTGACAAAATTTATGTGTCTTTCAAAATTCGTCAATCAAACGGAATTATTTTTTGATGCGGATGTTCATTTTAGATAAACATTTGCTTTTATTTGTCAGTTCTTGAGACAGTGCACATTTCAGAAAAGTATCCATCGAAAATACATCATAACGTATGAAAAATAAAAAATTCCAAATTTGGCTACCTACACTTTTTGCTATGCTCTTTGCACTAGGCATTTTCGTGGGTACAGAGCTAGACAATGACATGCCATTTTTGGATATACAGTCGGCGGAGAGTCGAAGGGGAGCGAATGGTTTTGGTGGTGGAAAAGTAGAAGAAATCCTCAACTATGTAGAAGCGCGCTATGTGGATGATATGGATGAAGAGGAGCTAATGGAAGAAGCTATTGGTAGCGTCATTGAAGACCTTGACCCCCACTCCAACTATATTCCTGCCGAACAATTGGCACTCATCAACGAGCAGCTAGAAGGCAATTTTGATGGCATCGGTGTAGAATTCATGACTTTGGAAGATACAATCGTTATTATCACTCCTCTAGTAGGAGGTCCTTCTGAAAAAGTTGGCATTTTGGCAGGCGATAAAATAATAGCAGTAGAGGATACCATCGTTGCAGGCAAAGATGTAGCGACTAATGATGTGATCGAAAAACTACGTGGTAAGAAAGGAACAGCTGTCAATATTAGTATTTTGAGAGGCAACGAGGAGAAGCTGAGAGATTTCAAGATCATCCGTGATGAAATTCCGCTTCACAGTGTGGATGTTGCTTGTATGTTGGATGAAAAAACAGGCTACATCAAAATCACGCGATTTAGTGCTAAAACGTATGAAGAGTTTATGCAAGGTTTAGAGCGTTTGGTGGAAGAGTATGAGATGAAAAATTTGGTGATTGATGTGCGTCACAATCCCGGTGGCTATCTACAGCAAGCCACCAATATTTTGAGTCAATTTTTCAAAGATCGTGGCAAACTACTTGTCTACACAGAAGGCAGAACCGTCAAGCGTACCGATTATAAAACGAGCGGTCGTTTTTTCTTCGATATTGATGATATTGCAATATTGATAGATGAAAGTTCAGCTTCGGCAAGTGAAATTGTAGCAGGTGCGATTCAGGATTTGGATAGAGGTGTAGTAGTCGGTCGTCGGTCTTTTGGGAAAGGACTGGTGCAAGAGCAGTACGACCTCCACGATGGATCTGCGCTGCGACTGACAGTAGCGAGGTATTATACGCCTTCCGGTCGATCTATCCAGCGCACTTATGAAGATTTGGAAGATTACAATCTAGATATTCAGAGACGCTACGAAGCTGGAGAACTGAGCGAAGCAAAGACAGTAGAAGATATTGATAGTTTGAAGTTTTATACACGAAGAGGTAGAGTCGTTTATGGTGGCGGTGGCATCACACCGGATATTTTTGTGCCCATCGATACGACATTTTTATCTGCACCTTATGGTCAACTGAGTCAGCAGCTATCCGTCTTTCTGTATAGATTTATAGAAGACAATAAGGCAAAATTAGATCAGCCACTCTCAAAAATGCGCCTACCGGAAAATGCCTTTCCTGAACTACTGAGCTATGCGATGGAACAAAACAGTGACATCAGCGGGGCTATTGATGAGGAGACTCAAAGCGCCATTGAGCATACTATGTTAGCACGTATTGCCAAACACTTTCACGGCGACGAAGGCTTCTATTACATTTGGAATCAAGAAGATGAAGTCGTCCGCACAGCCTTGAATGCTTTATATCAGGATGATCCCTTGAAGTTACAGGCTTTGAAAGAACAGTAGATCATTTTCTATCAATTTTCATGCTGACAAAAATGGCTCATACGGCGGTTACGCGTATGAGCCATTTTTCAATTTTATCAGATTTTTATACTTTCTCCCTACAGTGTTTCGGGAAGCAAGACAGCATCTATGACGTGAATAACGCCGTTTGTTCCTTGTACATTTGTCAATAATACATTTACAGTATTGCCACGAGCATCGGTCAATGTTACTGTGTCACCTAAATTAACAGTGAAGCTTTCTCCATTGACTGTTGAGACCATCATACCATCCGATAGGTCAGTAGACAAAACATTACCCGCAGCTACATGATAAGTCAATACACCTGCTAGCTGCTCTGCCGATAGTGTCGCTGTGGTTTCGCTGATTGCTTGAAAAGCAGAGTTGATCGGAGCAAAAACCGTAAATGGACCATCACCGGATAATACGGTCGTCAGGTCGCCCGAAGCTGCGCCCAGTGCACCAACTAATTCCGTGAAATTTTCATTAGCAGCAGCATGACCTACAACATCCAGTGGCATCAAAACAGCATCGATCGCATGAATCACTCCATTTTTACCTACAATATCAGCGATGGTTACATTCACACGACCATTCAGCACGACATTGCCACCTTTTGGCTCTACTAATAAGGATAAATTGGTACCATTAGGACCTGTTGTAGCAGCTGTCCCTAAGTAGGTTTGACCATCTGGAATTTCGGCAGCTTCAATAGCATCGCCGACGAATACATGGTACAACAAAATTTCAGACAAGGCTTCATCGCTCAGTGTGGATAGATCAACGCCTAGTGCCTCGAAAGCATCATTCGTAGGAGCAAAAACCGTAAATGGACCGTCGCCATTCAATACATCAACTAAATTGACTCTTGATAGGGCATCTACTAACGTGCTAAAGCGGTCATCGTCAGCTGCAATAGCGGCTACTGTTTTTTCGGAATTGTCTACTTTTACTTCCTCCTCTTCACAAGAGATAAAAGTAAATGTGCTCAATGCCATCAATAGCATCAACAAAAAGGGTGTCTTTTTCATAATCAGTTTTTTATAAATGATAAGATGCCCCCTAAATAGAATGCTAAAGCAATGGTTGGTTAAATAAAATCAATTAACTGATAAGTGAGCTTTAATTGACAAAGTTGTGATAATAATACATATTCTAAAAATGAACATATACACTAGAATTACTGTGTGCTAAAGCCGCCTTTTTATCACATCCAATATCGCCCAATTGAATCAATGCCCTCTACATAAAAGTGGCTCACACAATATTGCTGCATGAGCCACTTCGACAAGCAATTTTAATCATATCTGAATGGTCTAGAAAAAAGATTTCAGATTTGCCAATTTTGTAAAAAGAACAGTTTACCCCATCTCAGACACCACTTCTTTCACTTCCGGTATCATACGTTGCATCATGCCTTCGATTCCTTGTTTTAAAGTGACCGTAGAAGAAGGGCAGCCACTACAAGCACCTTGTAAAATAACGGTGACAATACCTTTGTCATAAGACTTGAATTCAATATTACCGCCGTCCATTTCTACGCCAGGCTTGACATAAGTATCCAACAATTCTTTGATTTTAGCAACGATTTCCGCATCGTCTTCACTATACTCATAGCTCGCGCCGCGCTCTGCTTCTAATGCCTCCATCGCTTCCTGAAATCCATCTTTCAAGATTTGCTTTTCTTCTTTGACGTAGGTTTTGATGAAGTCTTTTAGCCGCAATTTGATGTCATCCCAACTGTAGTTGAACTCTTTGGTGATGCTCACAAAATTGTTGGAAATATAGACCCCTTTTACATAAGGCAAATCGAATAGCTCTGATGCCAAAGGCGACCACTCACGTGCCAATTCTTCTTCTCTGAAATCAGCCGTGCCACGATGTAGCATTTTATTGGTCAC
The DNA here is from genome assembly GCA_038749535.1 of Bacteroidota bacterium. Lineage (GTDB taxonomy): Bacteria > Bacteroidota > Bacteroidia > Chitinophagales > Saprospiraceae > JAAUTG01. Next base: position 12,420 of record JBCDHX010000067.1, on the reverse strand, counting down.
AAATTTCAATGTTTCTGGATTTGGTGTCTGCTCCGTATAAAGCATGACTGGCGTTTTTGCTGTTGTATTACTCATATCTATTGTATTCTAGTGTTAGATTCGTCGAAAAGACAAGACAAAGTTCAAGAATTTTCCCAACCTTTGCCGTAACATTCGTAGTAACAAAAGCGCAATTCTGAAAGTTTTTGTTTGTGTGGTTCGTTTACAATCATTTGCGCTAACAAGCTGTTAACGAACTCAGTACTAACTTATCAAGTTGCCATTTAGACCAAACCGAAAAAACATGAGAATAGTTATCGCAGGTGCTGGAGATGTTGGGTTTCATTTGGCAAAACTATTGTCCTATGAAAACAAAGACATTGTCCTCATTGACAACAACAAGGACATTCTGAAATACGCCTCCACTCACTTGGACATCTTGCCTGTAGAGGGTGATTCTTCTTCCATTGATACCCTCAAAATGGCGGAGGTAGAATCAGCATCTCTGTTTATAGCAGTGACAACATCCCAAAACACGAACTTGGTCACTTCTATTATTGCCAAAAAACTGGGAGCGCGTCGCTGTATCGCACGTGTGCGCAATTCTGAATATCTGGAAGAGGAATCGCAGCGAATGTTTAAGGAACTGGGCATAGATGAATTGATTGCACCTCGCAGATTGGCCGCTTTGGAGATTCATCGCCTCATTAAGCAGTGTACATTTACAGATGTCTTCGATTTTGAGGACGGGCAGATGTCTTTGCTAGGTGTCACGCTCAATAGCCGCTCCAATCTCATCAATCACCGTATAGGTAGCATTTATGAAAATCAACCAAAGCAGCTCCACCGTCCCATGGCGATCTTGCGCTCACATAAAACAATCATCCCAAATGCGAGTACACGCCTCATGAAAGGCGACCACATCTATTTTGTCTCTCCCAAAGAGCATATAGACGATCTGGAAAATATGATCGGCAAGGAGAAAGCGACTGTCAAAAATGTCATGATTATCGGTGGAAATGGCGTTGCCCTAGAGACTGCTAGCTTACTAGAAGATCACTATAACCTCACTTTAGTAGAGGCAGATAAAGAACGCTGTAAAGTACTGGCGGAAAAGCTAGACAATACGTTAGTCATTCATGGCGACCCCAGCAATACTGAATTGCTGAAAGAAGAGCGACTACAAGATATGGACGCTTTTCTAGCATTGAGCTTGAATACCGAAGCCAATATCATTGCCTGCCTGACTGCTAAAAACCTAGGTGTCAGACGCACCATTGCTAAGGTAGAAAACAAAGCGTATATCCACATTTCTCAAGAAATCGGTGTCGATACCCTCATCAACACCAAGTTGATCGCCGCCAATAGCATTTTCCGTTATATCCGAAAAGGAAAGGTGGAGTGCGTGACCAGCCTGAATGGTGTAGACGCAGAAGTGATCGAGTATGTGGTGCACAGAAAGAGTCAACTGACTCGAAAACCCATAAAGGATGTTCACTTTCCCGATACGGCACGGATTGGTGGTGTCTTGCGCAATAATACCAGCTATATTCCGACCGATGAATTTCAGCTAGAGAAAGAAGATCGAGTGATTGTACTGGCTATGCCTGAAGCTATTCCGAAACTAGAAAAACTGTTCCGTTGATTCATTTTCGCCCCGTCTTCAAGGTTGTCGGTGTCATGCTTTTGGTCATTGGGTTGCTGATGTTCACCGGCATTATTTTTTCGATCACACATGAGAGCGGTGATGGATGGTATCTGCTATGGTCGGGGCTCATCACAATTGGATTTGGTGGTATTTTATTCTTTGTAGGTAGAGGGTCAACCGAGCAGGTCAATAAGCGAGAAGGCTACCTCATTGTAGCACTTGGCTGGGTCAGTATGGTCTTTTTTGGGATGTCCCCTTACCTCATCAGTGGTGTCATTCCGAATATCACAAATGCGGTTTTTGAGACTGTCTCGGGTATGACGACTACCGGAGCTAGTATTTTGAATGACATTGAAGTCGTGCCAGAAGGTATTTTGTATTGGCGAAGTCTGACACAGTGGATAGGAGGTATGGGGATTATCGTGCTGACAGTTGCTTTGTTTCCGCTCTTGGGTATTGGTGGTATTGAGCTGTTTGTAGCAGAAGCTCCGGGTCCTACCTCAGATAAACTGCATCCGCGCATTCAAGAGACTGCCAAGCGACTTTGGTTCATCTATGTAGGGCTGACCGTGCTACTCGGCATTATCCTAAAAGTAGCAGGGATGACCACTTATGATGCGGTCAATCACGCATTGACGACTATGGCGACTGGTGGTTTTTCGACCAAAAATGCCAGTATGATGTACTATGACATCCCTGCGATTCAGTATCCGATCATCATTTTCATGTTCATCGCCGGGACGAATTACAGCGTCATTTATTTCAGCCTGCGCGGTCGATTTAAGGAGGTACTAAAAAGTGATGAGTTCAAAACTTATCTGGGACTGATCGTGGCACTGAGCGTTATTTTGATGTTTGTGGTGCATAACGTGACCGATTTATCTTTTGAAAAGTCTTTTCGAGATTCCGCTTTTCAGGTCATTTCTATCATCACCACTACTGGTTTCGTTTCCGCGGATTACACCTCTTGGACATCTTGGGTGACGATGTTGTTCTTTGTTATGCTATTTTTAGGCGCGTGTTCGGGTTCTACAAGTGGTGGCATTAAAATTATCCGGCATTTGGTGTTTTTTAAAAATTCGGTCTTGGAGTTCAAAAGGCTATTGCACCCCAATGCCATTGTCCCTCTTCGGCTGAGTGGGGAGACTGTACGTCCGCGTATTTTGACCCACATTCTTGTTTTTTTATTGCTTTATTTGATGTTGTTTGTCATCGGGTCTATGCTAGTGACCATGATGGGGATGGATTTCTTATCGGCAATAGGTGCAGTAGCGACTTCTTTGGGGAATGTAGGTCCGGCAATCGGTAGCGTCGGCCCGGTCAATAACTTTGCAGATGTGCCTATGGCTGCCAAATGGTTACTTTGTTTCTTGATGCTGCTTGGTCGTCTGGAATTGTTCACTATCTTGGTGCTGTTTACGCCTTATTTCTGGAGGGCGAATTAGTGAGATATGAGATCATTCCCGATACTCGGGACAAGTTTCGCTTTTAGATGTTAGATAGCTTGTCCCGAAAATCGGGGTTAGACTAGATCGCAAGCTTCTTAGCTGCCAAATTGTTAACTGTCAATTGTAAAAGCAGAACTTTTAGCTTGCTCACTAAAGTATAAGCAAAACGCCGCTGTCATTTGTAATTCGTCATTCGCAATTCAACTATCATGCAAACCTATTTACAACTCTTACAACACATCATCGACAACGGAGCAGACAAGGGCGACCGCACCGGAACTGGTACACGTAGTGTTTTTGGGCATCAATTGCGTTTCGACTTACAAAAAGGTTTTCCGATGGTGACGACCAAAAAATTGCACTTCAAGTCGATTGTCTATGAATTGCTCTGGTTTCTGAAAGGCGATACCAACGTTAAATATTTGCAGGAAAATGGCGTGCGTATTTGGAATGAGTGGGCAGACGAAAATGGAGATTTAGGCCCTATTTATGGTAAACAATGGGTTGCTTGGCGCAAACCAAATGGCGACACTGTCAATCAGATCGCAAAAGCCGTCAGTACCATCAAAAGTAATCCCAACTCTCGCCGCATCATTGTCAATGCTTGGAATGTGGGAGAGCTGGAAGAAATGGCGCTCACGCCTTGCCATGCTTTGTTTCAGTTTTATGTCGCCAATGGGAGATTGTCTTGTCAGCTCTATCAGCGTTCGGCGGATGTCTTTCTAGGTGTACCTTTCAATATTGCTTCTTATGCTTTGTTGACGCACATGATGGCACAGGTCTGTGGGCTAGAAGTCGGCGATTTTGTGCATACGTTCGGCGATGTACATCTCTATCAAAACCATTTCGAGCAAGCAAAACTACAACTCACAAGAGAGCCGAAACCACTTCCACAGCTTCGGCTCAATCCAGATGTCAAAGACATTTTTAGTTTTCAGTATGAGAACATTGAATTGCTCGACTACGAACATCATCCAGCTATCCGAGCAAAAGTGGCGGTGTAAAGATGGGATGGCGAGAGCAGTCTCGTATCTCATCATCTCAAAGCGACAAAGGAGTGATCTCACATCTAGTCTCTACTCCTCTGAAGCGATCTGATCAAAGTCAAAATCACCTTGGTTCTCGCTGCTGTCGTCCTCTCCTTTTCCTTCTAGCAAATCATCATTGTCATCGTAGTCGTCATCCTCATCGTCATCGAAGAAGTCATCTTCTGCTGGCGGTTTGGGTGTTGCCGGATTCGGTTTTTTGACAACTTTAGTGATGATTTTGGGCTGGTCGCCCGGCTTTGGTGACTTGACAGGTTTTTTCTTCTCTTCCTCTTTTGGCGCAGTAGCGGCGTTTTCTTTTTGCACTTTCGCTTGCAGACTTTTGGTCGTCGTCGGGACAGCTAGTAGTCTTCGTTTGTCGATCAATTCGCCCGTCACGACGCAGACACCATAGGATTTATTGGCGATACGCATCAAAGCTCGTTCCAGCTGCTGCTCATGCGTTTGCTGACGCGCTAGCATATCGCTGGTAAAGTTGACATCTGTCCCCAGACTGCTGTCATCCATCATGTCTGTACCGAAGTCATCTTCGCTGTTTTCATTGGCTTCTTTTAGGTCTGCTTCGAGCTTACTGATTTGCTCGCGGGTACGTTCCAGCTTTTTGTCAATGACCGCTTTAAACTCCGCTAGTTCTTCGTCTGAATATCTGTTATTCATACTAGGTTAGGTTGTTTCAATCACAGAAGGAAGGTGACAAAGTCTTTGTTCGATTTAGGATTGTTCAAAAATTAAAATCGACAATTAATTTTACGAAAACTTCCCGTGTCACTTCCTGTCGGTCGTTCTGTAGTCAGCTTTAGTAAAACAGTCAATTTAATTATTTGAACGTTCCTTAGCTAGTCAAATTGGACTAACTCTCTACCTCACTGCTCAGCGCACTCTCTGTCAGTTCTTTAGAAATGGAGCTTTTCAGTACACGAATGGTCGTTTTCGTTCCTGCGCCGATGTCCAAAGTGATCGCCTCTTTTTCGATTCTAGAGATACGACCATAAATGCCGCTAGTCGTCACCACACGATCACCCTCTTTCATATCGGTTACGAAAGTATTTTGTTCGCGCTGCTTTTTCGCTTGTGGTCGAATGATAAAAAAGTAGAGTACGACCAACATACCACCCAAAAAGACCATATTGATGAGTCCAGAATTGCCGCCAGGAGCTTGTAGTAATAATGTATCAAATTGCATATCTATAGTTTGTTAGTTTTTTCAAAAAAAGAACAGTTGCGAAATAACACCAAAATTGAGAATCTACCAAAGTTAAGAATCCTCTTTCGGATCAATTACTATGCCTGTCAAATATAATTTCGTTTTTGCCGGATAGGTATTGGCAGTGATAGTGACTGGTTTTTTCTGTTGATTGCGCATATTAGTGGTATTGAAACGCACTTGAATGCTGCTGCTTTCACCCGGCGCGATCAACTCTTCGGGCCACTCCGGAATCGTGCAGCCACAAGTCGAGCGGACGTCATTGATGAGGAGCGGTACTTTTCCGGTATTCGTGAATGCAAACTCATGCGTGATGACTGCTCCGGCTTCCACAATGCCAAACTCGTAGTCAGTTTCCTCAAATTTCATTTTTGCGACATTTACGCTGTCTATCGGCGCATTGGCAGAGATTGGGCTGCGGATGATGGCAGCATTACTCCCTAGGTCTTCACTGCGAATTTCTTGAATAGATTTGCCACTTTTCTCTTCTGATTCACATCCTACAAACCCAGTAGCAAATAGCACAAAAAATAGAATTCTTATATATTGCATAGTCATTGTTTATTTGTTTTGAGCGTGCAAATGTAGAGATTTCGATTAGCAAGAAGATACAATTTGGCTTAAAGATAAGTTCACCAACGCTCGCGATTATAAGTAGGTGAGCGCATATAATTTCCTATTTCGTGACGGCATCTTTTCAGCTCATATTTCGTTGAAAAGCCTCGTCGATAACTTGTTCCGACTCCTCGGAAAGCATCGCCTGCGTTTTTCGCCTCCCGCAAGCGGGACAAGTTCATCTGAACAGAAAATCTGCTCGGTCAGAAGGGGAACTTATTGACCCTCAACTACTTAAACAAACGCAAAACCATCTATGCTCTATTATCTCGTCCGCCCGATCACATACTTGGGTTTCTTGGCTTTTTGTAAAAAGATTTATTTATCGAGCTCGCAGCCGCTACCAAAGCACCGTCCGGTCATCTTGGCGTCCAATCATCCGACAGCTTTTCTGGAGCCTTGCATTATGGCGAGTTTCACTTGGCGACCGTTGCATTATTTGGTGCGTGGCGATTTTTTTCGACATCCTTTTTATCGGAAATTGATGTTGAACTTACATTTGATTCCTATCTACCGGAGTACGAATGCTAGCTTTTCGGAGCTGAAAAAGAATATGAAATTGATGGAAATCATCGGCGAAAAACTCAATGAGAATGTGACGCTGATGATTCTAGTAGAAGGTAGTGCGAGTGTACAAAAAGGGTTGCGTCCTTTACAGACCGGGATGGCAAAGATGGCTTTTGATTATTACGAAAAGTATGGGCGAGATGATCTCCTTGTCGTTCCTGTCGGTGCCAATTTCGATGATCCTACTCAGTGGAGAATGACACCTATGATTCATTTGGATGAAGGTTTACCGCTGGCGAATTATATTGAAACCTATCAAAAAAATAGAAAACAAGCCATTCAGCAACTCATGCAAGATGTGCAGCAAGGGATGCGTCGAAATATCATTCATGTAGAACACGCAGCCGATGAGGAATTGGTGGAGCAGCAGCTTCGGATGCATAGAGCCGGCTTGCAGATTCCTACATTTCCGATTGTGAATCGCGACCGTGCTCGATTAGCCAAAGAAATCGCTGTCGCTGACTATATCAATCAAATGGATGAAAACTCAAAAGCAGAAACAAAAACAAAAACCAACCACTACTTTGAGCAATTGGCGCTTCATTCTTTGAAAGACGCAACGCTAGTGAATGACACTACATGGTGGCGACTGCCGCTGCTCCTGATTGGTTTCATCCCTTTTCTGATCGGTTTTCTGTGCAATGCTCTACTGCCCATCGTCGGCAAGCAAATCGCCAAACGCAGAATCACACAAAAGATTCAGTATTTGATGCCGATTGCTTGGGGCATCGCTAATTTGGGCTATGTATTGTATTGGATCATTCTGATGACCATTGCCATTTTGGTTGGTCAGTGGTGGCTGATAGTGTTCGTTTTCTGTCTGCCATTGCTCGGCTATTTCTCAATCATCTATCTCGAAACATTTGATAGATGGCGACAACAGTATCGCTATCGAAAGTTGTCAATTGAGCAGCGCAATCAGCTTCACGAAGCTCGTACATCTTGCTTTTTAGACGTTATATAGCTTTTCGTATTCGACACTCTTGGGCACATCTTGGCTCGATGATTACATTATTTCACCTTTCTTTGCGCAAAAAATTAGAGATGAAAGGACTATTCGGCATTTTACTTATCGTATTGCTTGCAAGTTGTAGCGCAAACGAAGAGACAGTAGCAGAAACGGCAACTCAACTAACGCGCCAAGATCTGATCGGTACGTGGGAGCAAACGAGTTTGACGGTGACTTACAATCAAACTTTGGGCATAGACGATTCGATTACCGTTTTTGCAGTGGACGAAGCGAATTGGCTGCGCGTTCTTTCTGTGCCGCCCGTGAGGACGATATTTCAAGGAGACAGTACGTTTCAGCACATTTTTCGTGATATAAATGAAGAAGTAACGGATCGGCAAAGGGGACTTTGGAATCTAATCGGTGACACGCTCATTCTGATCACACCGGATGCCACTTATACCTACGACATAACCGTACAAGACAATGGAACGAGCCGCTTTGAGAGTATTCTGGATTGGGATGGTGATGGTGCAGAAGATGATGGATTTGCAGCTACTCATCGGTTGATTAGTAGAAGAACGGGTGAGATGTAACAACTAAATCTATCCTCATGCTCTTTTCAGATTGACCGATTTATTGGACTATTTATTTGTCAAAAACTTACAAATGAAATCATTCGTATCAGCTACAATAGCTCTATTTAGCTTCGGCTATCTAACTGCCCAAACACCTACGCCAACTGACCTCTTAGATAAGAGCATCGCCTATCACGACCCCAATGAACAGTGGTCAACCTGGCAAGCGGAGTTTATGGTAGAGCTAGAGATGCAGGATCGCCCCAATCGCGTTTCTAGAGTCAATATCGATAATCAAGAAGGCAATTTTTACTTGATCGTGCAGCGCGATGGGCACACCATAGAGCGCGGATTTCGATATGAGGATTGCATCCTGCTATTCGATAGACAAGAGCCAATGGATAAAGAAATGGTACAAAAATATCAGCTCACTTGCGAGCGCAATCAGATGTACCGTAACTATTACACTTATCTGTACGGCTTGCCGATGAAGTTGAAAGACACTGGCACACAACTAGATAAAGTAGATGCCGTGACCTTCCAAGATAAAGACTATTGGCGACTGCGCGTGACTTATGATGCAGATGTAGGCAGCGATATTTGGTACTTTTACTTTAACAAGTCAACTTATGCCTTAGAAGCCTATCAGTTTTACCATGATGAGACGAAAAATGATGGCGAGTATATTTTGCTGAAAGGCGAATCGACAGTGGCAGGCATCAAAATTCCGAAAGACCGAACCTGGTATATGAATCAAGATGACAAATTATTGGGGACAGATTTTTTGAAAGCGATTCATTGATGGTAAAACTGGTTTAATTGTTTCAATTGTCCAATTGCACCAGTTTTACCAATTCCACCAAACAATCATCCCTGCACATACACCAAATACTTCTCCTCATAATACTCCAAATCAAATATCTCCGCCAGCGGAAAGACTTCGGTATACTCATTATTCGGTAAGGCTTTGATTTCTTCATAAACTTTGCCGCCTTTGAGCGCAAATAGTCCGTTGGGATAAGCGTGTCGTTGCTTTTTGGAGAGCAAATGATGTGTCCACGGCAGCAGTTTATCCAAGGTTGCGACCGCTCGTGTGACGACAAAATCGAATTTTCGCCCTTTCCACTCTTCAGCTCTGACTTGCTGCGCACGCGAATTTTGTAACCCAATCTGCTCGATGATGTCTTGTACGACACGAATCTTCTTACCTGTCCCGTCTATTAATGTAAAATTGGCTTCTGGAAAAAGAATAGCGAGTGGAATGCCTGGAATGCCACCACCTGTACCTAAGTCGACGATGTGCGCGCCCGGATCAAATTGGACAACAATACCTAATGACAGCGCGTGTAGAATGTGTCGCTCATACAAGTTGTCAATGTCTTTTCTGGAGATGACATTGATCTTGCTATTCCAATCTTTGTATAGTTCTTCTAGTGCTTCAAACTGCGCGATTTGTTGCTGACCAAGATTGGGGAAATATTGTCGAATGAGTTGCATAGGTCTTCATCTATTGACATAAAAAAGGCTCGTCCGCTGGACGAGCCTCAAAAGTAAATCTTTTATCGGTCTGAGTTCAATAAAAATGGCTACCGTAGTCTTCAATTGTTATTGACGCTTTCTTCTTCTTTGACCAAGAGTTGAAAACCATTGCCATGAATATTGACGATTTCTATATTTTCATCCGGTTTTAAGTATTTGCGGAGTTTCGTGACGAAAACATCCATGCTCCTCGCCGTAAAGTAATTATCCTCTCCCCATATTTTGGTGAGTGCTTCAGAGCGTGGTAGGATGTCATTCTTATTGATCGCAAACATTCTGAGTAACTGCGCTTCTTTGGGCGACAATTTATCTTTGTTTTCCTCGGACGTACCACCTGCAAAAGTCAGAATACGTAGTGGAAAATTGAAGTGAAACCGTCCGATATTGAACTCTTTGATTTCTTCTCTAGGATCGGCTTTGGCTTGACTGCGCTTGAGTATAGCTTGTATGCGCATCAATAGTTCAGCCGAGTTAAAAGGTTTTGAGATATAGTCATCAGCACCTAGTTTGAAGCCTTTGATGACGTCGTCTTTCATGGTTCTGGCAGTCAAAAATATAATAGGTGTCTCTTTATCTTTTTCTCGTACTTCTTCTGCTAGCGTGAAACCATCTTTTTTGGGCATCATCACATCAAAAATACATAGGTCGAATTTTCCTTTATTAAATTTGTCCAGACCCTGCATTCCATCGACCGCCAAAGTGACGTCGTAATCATGCATTTCTAAATAGGATCTCAACACATCCCCAAAATTCTGATCGTCCTCCACCAATAGAATTTTGTTGTTTGTAACCGTCATAGTTATATTTTTTACATAAAAAATTTTTGTCGAACCAGTTGTGCCGTGCATACCAAATATAACGGTATACGCACTAGCTTACAAGCGATTAGAACATTAAATTGTTACTATTTAGTGTGATTCTAGAGACAGAAGTCACTATCCGTTGAGTAGTTCGCACAGTTGAGCTTACAAATGGTAGACGTGAATAAGTAGATTGTGCACTACTTTAGCGGGCGTTTCTGTGCAACTGTATACTGGATTTGAAAAGATACGATCAGAACAGGGAAAGTGGTTATTTGTTGAGCATTGAGCCATTGGCACACTCAGACGCGATACGGAAAGAACAAAATAAAGCTGCTGCCCTTGCCCAATTCCGTTTTAACATCAATCGTCCCTTTGTGCGCATCCATCATGGCTTTGACATAGCTCAAACCCAGTCCGAAACCTTTGACATCGTGCAGATCTCCGGTATGTACGCGATAGAATTTATCAAAAATACTTTTACGTGCTTCTTTGGTCATCCCGATGCCCCGGTCTTTCACAATGACTTCGACACCATTGGGTACGTTTCTGGTATGAACAGAGATTTCAGGTTCGTCAGGCGAGTATTTATTGGCATTGTCCAATAGATTGTTGACGATATTGGAGACATGGGTCATATCGCCTTCGATGAAAGCGTTGTCTGCTTTTAGGTCAGCATAGGCTTTTCCATTGCGTTTCTCTACTTGCAGACCGATGTTTTCGATAGCCGTATTGATGACCTCATGCAAATCAATTTGTGTTAGCCGCAGTTTGAAGTCGTCCTTATCCAAAAGTGCCATCTGTAACACCTTCTCGACCTGACTATTCATGCGCTTATTTTCTTGCTTAATGATATTGGCAAATCGAGCAACTTTATCTGCATTTCCGGCAATAATGGGACTTGAAATAGAATCGGCAGCTAAAGAGATAGTCGCGATCGGTGTTTTGAACTCATGCGTCATGTTGTTGATGAAGTCCGTCTTCATACCGGACAGTTTTTTCTGTCGATAAATGACATTTAACGTGTATGCAAAACAAAATAAGATGAGCAAGGTAAACAGTACCGAGCCGATGATATTGATCCAAACTTGTCGCCAGACAAAATTGGAAGCGCGTGGGAAAAAGATGGAAATACTTCCAGCAGTCTCACCATCGGGATCGAGTAGTTTGACTTTAAAGTCTGTGGTGTAGAGATTTTTCTGACTGCCAGTAGAGCCTTTCGCGCCTGGATCTTCATAGACATAGTGACCGTCTTCTATGACCATGCTCTTTTTATCTTCCGAGTAGACACCATAGCGATAATCCGTTTGTATGTTTCTATTTTCTAACTCTTTTTCGATATAGTTATCTAGCTGATCCAGCGTAAATCGGTCGACTAGCTCTCGCTCCGTATTTCGATTGCGATACTCGAAGTACTCTAACTCGGGCGAGTCAAAAAGGGTAGATCGCTCTTGGTTTCTGACAGCCGCTGTATATTCTCCAAATCCTTTCCCAGACAGCAAACTCAAATCTGTATTCTCATCTCGACGCTGAAATCGCTTAGAAAAACCATTGGTATTGTTGACAGCTTCCAGACGGTCATGCTCTTCTATGCGCTCGACTACTGCATTCAAGGCATCAAATACCGCACTTTCAAAGCGATCTTCATTCAGCTCGACCGCAGATCGAATCAATCCAACTTGCAAAATAGTATTTCCAATAAGCGCAGCCACCATCAGGCCGATGATGAGCGAAATAGAGCGTCTTGTCATGGTTTTGACTTAGTCTTAGTACAAATGTCTTTCAAGAAGACAACACGAACGGTCGAAAGTTAGTCATTCACCTTCAATTTCCTACCTATTTAACGCTAGTTTAACCGCTGTATTTCTGCCACAATCCTTGCCATTCGTCATCCAAACTACCTTCAAAAAACGGCTTAGAGCTTGTTGGGGAATTTTGCGAACTGATTTTCAATGATTTATGGTTCTGACTAAGGATTCAAAATCGAGTTTAGCGAGCTAAGTGAGATTTTTAAGCCGACGGCAGGTTCAAAAAGCATTGAAAATAA
>JBCDHX010000066.1:0-31008 GCA_038749535.1 Bacteroidota bacterium | reverse complement strand
TTGCTGATATTTGTACACAATATGCCAACGATTTACTTTTAAATCGAATTATTTTGTGGTGTGGCCAACAACCACACCTGCATTTAATTAAAAGTGTCCGTCATAAAGTCAGAGCTTTTGGGTCTAGAGCCGCTTGATTTTGTACGGACTATTGAACTGTAATACCAATTTCAAAAACAAATTACGTATACAAACCGATTATTTTGAAGCTACTCTTCGTTGAAAATGCTCGCCTTAGCTACGGCTAGGACTGCGCTTTTCGCCCCCGCAAGCGGGACAGGCTTCGATTAGCCTTAAAATAATCTAGTCTCTATTTACGTACTTCATCATTGAATTTGGTATAAGGAATGGAATAAAAAGATAAAAACGTGGTGGAAGTGGAGATATTGATTAATTGTCTTTGCCAACATCACAAATTTTCACTGCTGTATGTACAAAATTCACTCAAGATTTATCCTCCATATCCAGTGTCCAAACGGTCTTGCAAACACCCATTTTGCACTGCATGATGCGCTCTAGTTCGCCTGTTTCGTCATAGAGTTTGAGCTCTCCGTCTTCATTGTCGCCGTTTAGGTAAGTGCCTTCTGCTTTGAGATTGCCGTTTTCGTGGTACTCGATGAAAGCGCCATTTTCGTTATTATTTTCAAAAGGGACGATTTCTTTGAGCTGTCCATTGGAGTAGTAAGATTTCCATTCACCTTCCATGATGCCGTTGACGTAGTCGCCTTGTAGTTCTACTTTTCCATTGTCAAAAAAGCTCAAAAAACGACCGTTGTGTTGATCAGCGACATACGTTTCTATCGTTTGCACGCTGCCATCTTCGTAGTAGACTTTGCGCTCACCATTGAGTTGATTGTTTTGATAAGTGGCTTCTTCTATCAGTTGCCCATTGGTATCATAAGACTTGTACATCCCTTCTTTTTGCTCCGTTTTTGTATTGACAGTATATTGAGCCGTCATTACGCCTTCGTCATTTTTCTCCTCTACCATTTCTAGATTACTGCTACATTCCGCAGCTAGAAAAATCACTGCCAACAAACAAATGAATCGTCCCATCTTTTTTGAGTTTTGATTTGATTCTCTTAACGTATTTCATTTTCCAATTGTTATTTATTGTTCATATTGTTGCAGGAATGTAATCAAATCAGCACTACTACCCGTTTACGTCAGAAGAATAAATAACTATGAAGATAAATCGACATATTATATCGCTATTGGTGTGTAGCTGGATAACTATGGTAGCTTTCGCCAAAGAAGTTCCCATTCTCAACTACAGCATCAACGACGATGGGCAAGTCTTGCTAGAAGTGGCATCGACAGTGGAGCATTATTATATTTTGAAAGTGAGACATGAGGCGAATGGCGCGTATGATTTGGCAGTTGCTATGACCATGGGCGCAGCAGGTAGTACCATCATCAGTGAGTCGCTGAGTGCTTATCCACGATCTCATTATCAAGTGCTCGAATACGAAATCAACGCTCCAGCAGACACCGATGGCGACGGCATAGATGATGTGACCGAATGGCGAGCCATGCCGAGCCAAAGTCCACTGAATGCCGCGCCTATCTTAGATGTAGAGGACGGCGTACTGGCATTGGATCAGTTTTCTACTTTCAAAAGTCTATCGCTCACCAAAGACTTAGTGCAATGGTCAGAATTTCTGAACGGTAGAGGCTATGTCAAATACCTCATCACCGACTTCTACACCGACCCAAAAGTCTATTTTATAGATACGGAAACGCATAGAGATCATGGTGATTTTGCGCGCCATATTAGGACGGAATATTTGGGCGATAATATCAAAAAAGGACAAGTCATCTATCATCCAACTAGCATCGCCAACAATGGAAAGATTGGCACTTTTGCTTTTAATTATAGTAATGGCTATGGCGACGACTTTAAAGTGGTACAACGTACCATGGAATTGCTAGCCGCCAATATGCCTTTTTTGACCAACAACTTATCCTACTTCATCACCGAACGCAACGAAGTCCAGTACAACGAAGAAATAGCCATCTATGACAACTCTAGAGTTTCGGTCTTGCTGGAAGCAGATGTATATGCGGACATTGACTATTGGGGGCTACATCCATCGGAAGGTTATGGTTTTTTCAGACAATTGTCATTGGAAGAAGTGCCTGGACCGAAAGATATTGTGTTGTACGAATCTATACCCAATTCTTTGCCGCGCGTAGGTGGCATCATCACTTCTGTCATACAGACGCCACTCTCTCACGTCAACCTCAGAGCCATACAAAACAATGTCCCCAATGCATATATCCGTGATCCGCTCTTGGTCGATTCTGTAGCGGCTTTGTTGGACAATTATATCTACTTTAAAGTCGAGCAAGATGATTACACAATTCGAGCAGCAACTTTAGAAGAAGTCAATCAGTGGTTTGACGACATTCGACCTAAGGAAGAGCAACAGCCGCCTTTGAACCTCTATCATGATAAAATACTGCCGCTGTCGGAGATACAGTTTGAAGACTTTGATGGCTTTGGCGCAAAATGTACGAATGTGGCAGAGATGGGTAGATTTGGGTTTCCCGAAGGGACGATACCGGATGGATTTGGCGTGCCTTTTTACTTCTATCAATCTTTTATGCACTACAACAATTTCTTTGACGACATCAAAGAAATGTTAGCAGACAAAGCTTTTCAATCGGATCGACTGGTGCGGGAAGAGCAGTTAAAAGATTTGCGCAAAAAAATCAAGAAAGCAGAGCTACCAAAGTGGATGTATGAGGCACTGGGTGATATGCAAGACGCTTTTCCGGCAGGTACTTCCATCCGCTGTCGATCCAGCACCAATAATGAAGACTTGCCTGGCTTCAATGGAGCAGGCTTGTACGATTCTAAAACACAACATCCGCATGAGGGACATATCGAAAAGTCCATCAAGCAAGTCTATGCGAGTTTGTGGAATTTAAGAGCATTCGAAGAGCGTGATTTTTATCGCGTCGATCACTTTCAGGCATCTATGGGCGTCCTCTGTCACCCCAATTATAAAGACGAAAAAGCGAATGGCGTCGGCGTCAGTATCGATCCGATCTATAATACAGACAATACTTTCTACCTCAATTCTCAAGTCGGCGAAGACCTCATCACCAATCCTGAGGTCAATTCCATACCGGAGGAGTTGCTGCTAGATCGAACAGTAGTTAGTTCGACAGATTATGTAGTCATTCAGCGATCAGATCAGTTGTCGAATGATAGTTTGATTTTGGAAGGCTATTTGGATCAAATGCGCGATTTTCTGACCGTCATTCATGATCGTTTCGCGAAATTGTATCGTGCCGAAGGCGATCCTAATTTCGGAATGGATATAGAATATAAAGTGACTGTAGACGATCAACTTATTATCAAGCAAGCGCGTCCGTGGGTGGGTTATGTATTGGATGATAGTGAAGTATGGACAAATGATGAAAACATACAACTCAGCATTTTTCCTAACCCAACAGTCTCCATAGCTACTGTCGAGTGCGAAAATTGTCGATTCAGTAATGTTGAACTGGTCAACGCATTGGGACAACCAATTCCCGTACCTGCCCGTCTGACACAGCCTAATAGGGCGACGATTGATGTAAGCCGATTGCCACAAGGTATTTATTGGATAATAGTGACAAAGGATAATGGCAAAGATGTGTTTGCGCAGCAGTTGATTCGGCGGTAGGAATGTCACCCTTTCCTTTCTATGAAATTTTCTTCTTTTGAATTAATCTAAATAAGAGGAAGCCTGTTATATTTGCAAAAATTAACATTGAGTTAAAGAACGTGAAACAAGTAAATTACTCCCGATTCAGGTCGGGAACAGTTTATTATTGAACTCAGACAAAGATGAAGGGACAGTCGCTAAAATCGTTGATGAAGCTAGCACCGAATGAAAAAGGGGTGCTGATGGAATTTACTGATGATCGCATCGCTAGCAAATTGATCACGATGGGTGTTTTTCCCGGCACGACAATAGAACTCGTTCGCTACGCACCTTTCAAAGGTGGCTGCTACGTCAAAGTCGACAACCGCGCTATTGCTATTCGTCGGGACGAAGCTCAATGCATCCTACTGCAAGCATGACATCTACCGTACAGACAACAACTATCGCCTTAGTCGGCAATCCCAATAGTGGCAAATCTTCTCTCTTCAATCAGCTGACTGGTCTACGCCAAAAAGTGGGCAACTTTCCTGGTGTCACTGTCGATCGAAAGGTCGGGAAAATGAAACTGTCCAATAGTCAGGATGTACAAGTCATCGACTTTCCTGGTACCTACAGTTTATACCCCAATTCCGAAGATGAACGCATCGTCGCCGCTGCCTTTTGTGATCTTGATGAAGCACATCGGCTCGATGCCATCATTTATGTAGCCGACAGTACGCATCTTGAAAAACATTTGTTGCTCTTCACTCAGCTACATGATTTGGGCTATCCGATGCTCTTGGCACTCAGCATGAATGACATTGCAGTGCGAGAAGGCATAGCCGTCGATCAAGAAAAACTGTCCGAAGAGCTGGGCGTAGAAATAATTGCCTTTGATGGTAGAACAGCTTTAGCCAATGCAGAAATTCAGTCAGCCATCGAGCGATTATTAGAGCAGCCGGAACATACTCAGCAAAAGCCATTTTACTCATTTTCAGAAGCAGAAAAAGAAGTCATTACTGCCATAAAAGCAGATGTAAATACCAAAAATGACTATCAAGCTTTACTTTTGGCACACCATCAAAACTGGCTACCCCATCTCCGCGAGACACAACGCTCCTCCATTCAACAAGCAACGGAAAAAGTAGATTTTCAATCCCTGAAATGGCAAATCCGAGAGACCATGCAACGCTACGATGGTTTCAATACGATTGTCCGAAAAGTCTTTCAGCGCGTCGGGGAAGACAGGACATTCTCAGATCGCATCGACCAGATTTTGACGCATCGCTTTTGGGGTGTGCTCATCTTCTTTGCCTTGATGTTGCTGGTTTTCCAGGCCATTTTTGCTTGGGCAGGTTATCCTCAGGATGCTGTAGAAGAAGTATTTGGCTGGGCGAGTACACAGCTACAGGATCGCTTGCCAGATACTTGGTACACGAGTTTACTAACGGACGGTATACTGCCCGGACTAGCAGGTGTGTTGGTTTTTGTACCCCAAATTGCTATTCTTTTCTTACTGATCGCGTTGCTGGAAGAAGTCGGTTATATGGCGCGTGCGGTTTTTCTCTTTGATAGATTGATGCAGCATTTTGGGATGAATGGACGTAGTGTAGTCGCGCTCATCTCGGGTGGTGCTTGTGCCATTCCTGCCATCATGTCGACGCGTACGATCTCCGACTGGAAAGAACGATTGATTACGATCATGGTGACGCCCTTCATTAGCTGTTCGGCGCGGATTCCAGTTTATGTTGTACTGGTGGCTTTTGTTGTGCCAGCTGGCAAAGTTGGGTTTATCAGCTGGCAAGCTTTGGCATTTATGGGATTGTATTTGTTAGGTATTGGGACGGCATTTGTAGCAGCTTGGATATTGAAAAAAGTGTTGAAGGCAGAAAGTTATAGTTTTCTTTTGCTGGAATTACCCAAATACAGAACACCACGCCTTCGAGATGTCGCTTTGACAGTTTGGGAAAAGGTAAAATCATTCGTCACAGAAGCCGGACGCATCATTTTGATTGTATCTATGGCATTGTGGTTTTTAGCTAGTTACGGACCGGGTGACAAAATGGAAATTGCCGAACAAAATGCCGTCGAACAGGCAGCTGAACGAAACTTATCCTCCGAAGAACGCGACAACCTCATCGCCGCCCAACGCATCGAAAACTCCTATGCAGGCATCGTCGGTAAAGCGATAGAACCTGTCATTCGTCCATTGGGATTTGATTGGAAAATTGGGATTGCGCTGGTGACTTCTTTTGCGGCTCGTGAAGTTTTTGTGGGCACCATGGCAACCATTTACAGCATCGGTAGCGAAGAAGATGAGTACAAGATCCAAGAGCAGATGGCGAAAGAAAAACATGCCGACACTGGACAGCCTGTTTATACGATGGCAGTTGCCTGGTCGCTTCTCATTTTCTATGTCCTCGCCATGCAATGCGTTAGTACGCTAGCAGTCGTCAAAAAAGAAACCAATTCCTGGAAGTGGCCAGCGATTCAGTTCATCGGGATGACAATTCTGGCATATCTGGCTAGTTTATTGACTTACCAGATCTTGAGTTAGAGTTTTGTATTTTTGTATCATCAAACAAAAGATATGGAATCTGTCTCAATAACCGAGGAGAATTATCTGAAAGCCATTTTCAAAATTGGCGAACGAGAAGGACAGGCAGTCAGCAATAAGGCGATTTCACTGGCGATGGAAACTAGCCCTGCTTCTGTCACCTCCATGCTCAATCATCTGGGCAAAAACGGCTACGTCAATTATCAAAGTCGAAAAGGGGTCACTTTGACACCAAAAGGGAAAACCATCGCTACTGCTTTGGTACGCAAACATCGGCTGTGGGAAGTCTTTTTAATGGAAAAACTGCATTTTTCTTGGGATGAAGTACACCACATTGCAGAGGAGCTGGAGCACATCAGTTCAGAAGAACTGGTAACTCGATTGGATCATTTTTTGGGCTATCCCAAATTTGACCCGCACGGCGATCCCATCCCCGACGCAGACGGTAATATGACACAGCGCGAGCAGATTTTGCTGAGTGAAGTATCGATTGGTGAAGCGGCAACAGTGACAGGTGTCGATGAACATTCTTCTGCTTTCCTACAATATTTAGACCAATTAGGACTTTCATTAGGAACAAAATTGACCGTCATTGAGCAATTTGCTTTCGATGAATCTATCAAAGTAGCATTCGACTCTGGCGAGCAGCAAATCCTAACTGCCAAAGTCAGCCAAAATCTTTTCGTCAAAGTGACCTTCAAAAAATAATGCCAGCTTCTATGATGCCCGTTTTGCAAAAGCTCATCATTTTTGGACTATTTCTTTTCTTCATTTTAATAGCTTGTGACTACGATCAAGCAGCAGCACCGACACTAGACAAAGAGTGTGACGATGTAGTCGTTTCTTATGAAAATGGGGTAGAAGAACTAATGGAACGTACCTGTGCCTATAGTAGCTGTCATGTGAGTGGTTTTTCCAGCGGCGATTACACGACCTACGAGAGTATCGTTCCCTTTTTAGACGTGATAGAAAGCAGAACAGTCAGAGCACAAGATATGCCACCCAACTACGCACCGGACGGCAAAGCAAAAACCTTGACAGCAGATGAAATTCAGTTGTTAGATTGCTGGATCGCAGCTGGTGCGCCTGAGAATTAAATCATCATCAAATGAAAAACTTCATCCTCCTTTTCTCCCTCTTTGGACTCATCCAACTTTCCGCCCAAGATGAAGCCGTTCGTATTTTTAACGATACGCGCATCGTCAATGCACAATCCGCAGATATACTCAACAAACGCCAACTCGACGTCCGCATTGGTCATCGCTTTGGTGATTTATTGGGCGATAGAGGTGGCTGGTCTACTTTTTATGGACTGGAAAATGCCTCAGATGTAATGATCGGGGCGGACTATGGCTTACTCAATAACTTAACGATAGGCGGCTATCGCACCAAAGGCGGCGCAGGACTGTCACAACTCCTCAATGGAACTGCCAAATACCGCATCATTCACCAAAAAGAAGATGTGCCTGCCTCTTTCACCGTCACTGCTTTCGGTCTACTGTCTGTATCGACCATGCAAAAAAGTGACAGCCCAGAAGCCCTCAACTTCTTCGATGACCCTACTCATCGGATGTCTTATGCTGTGCAGTTGATGCTCGGCAAACGACTCAATGATCGCGTGTCCATACAGGTCACACCCGGCTTCGTTCATCGCAATATTGTACGTTTTGGAGATACGAATGATACGTATACTCTCGGTGGAGCAGCTCGCTTTCAGTTGAGCAAAGTTGTTGGATTGATTGTCGATGCGACATTGCCTTTGAATGGCGAACAAAGTCCGATCACGCGTTCGGCTGAGTCAGAGTTTACATTGCCGCTAGGTGTGGGTGTGGAGTTCAATACCGGCGGACACATTTTTCAAGTCAATCTGACTAATGCACGCGGCATGATGGAGACCGACTACATTCCGAATACGACAAGCGATTGGCTGGATGGTGAGTTTCGTCTAGGCTTTACGATTTCTAGGTTGTTTAATGTGCGATAAGCACTATACGCTGACAGGAAAAAAGGAAGCGCAACCGGTACCTTGGTCGCGCTTCTAAAATCCAAATCCGAGTATAAGCCGTTTATGAGTTTACTCAATCCTTCGGGAGTAAATACGGTTTCTACTTCTTTATAATCAGTTCATGATGATAGCCTGTCATCGTTTGTATGCGCAGCAGATAAGTACCTGTCGATAGGTGGCTGATGTCCGCACGCTGCTGATGAGCATCTAATGCTTGTATGACTTGCCCTTGCAAATTCAGTACTTCCACATTTTCTACTTGCTCGTTGAGCACATTCCACTGCAATAGTCCATTCGTCGGATTTGGAAAAACCGTTACGACATCAGGGACGATGGTTTGAGTGGTCGTAACGGTGGTGCTACGCGAATCTGGAAAAATCGGTATGCGGGTAAAATCTGCTTTGATGGCACGCACGTCTGATACTTCTACTTCTACCGTCCGCAGACCAACTAGATCGACGATGATGCCTGTCATCAAGGCGACGACACCATAGCCAGTCACACTTTCACCATCCGTACGCGAAATCGCCATTTCTACTTTTCCCTCTTGTGGATAGGCTTTTTGAATGGTCAGCAAATCGTCGCCCATCCAGCTACTAGGGACAGTCATGTCCAGCTGATTGGCATCGATGACATTGGGATCATAATTGATCGTAAAGGCGATGCCATAGACAGACTCTACAGAACGATCTTCTGACCCCAAAACGATAGGAACAGAAAAAGCAGAGCCGACTGGGAAACTGCCATTCTGCGGCAGATCAACAAAAATATTTGGATCACCTTCTGTCGCCACTACCTCATCAGGATCGGTATCAGGTGTGCTGATGTCGCTATCGGAAGTCAGCAAGCCGTAGTGCTGCTCAATGAGATTGACGTCTTCGTCATTGATGAAACCGTTGCCATCTGTGTCGGCATGTTTATAGTTGGTGCCGGAAGGGAATGATGCTGCCCATTTTGGGGCATCCATTGCGATCCATCCGGTATCAATTATCGTTCTGGCAGGACCTGAAGTACCATATCCGATACCGATATTGAGCAGGTCAAAGTGATTGGCAATACCATCTGCGTTGGTGTCTCCTGGCCAGACCTGTGAGGTATCTACACTGCATTCCGGTGCAAAAATGTCTTGACGCACCGCGCAGCTAAAGTCGCCGCCTGCCACGATAGCTAGCGTGGCAGAGGCGCGACCGTCCAAACTAAAATTGGGAAATTGTAAGTTCGTGCTACCATAAGGATAGCGTCCTAAGAGGTTGTTGTCTAGCAATAGATCGTATCCACTGCCTATGGGATTATCAATATCAAAAGTATAGGTAAGCGGAAATGTACCGTCGTCATTGCAAATTTCGCCTATTGTGACCTCAAAATTTTGGATACTGCATTCGGCTGCACAGTCTGGCGGTGTTACGCGAATGTTGGCGCGACAAGAGCGATTTGTCGTACTATAGACGGTCAGATTATACACAAGAGCATCACCATTGGGAAAAGGACCAATGACAATTGTAGTGGCGGTATCTGTTGCCGCTCGGTCGTATGGACCATAGACAGTACCGCCGTTTACTTCTACAAAAAAAGCATCCACGGCATCCTCCAGATCTGTCACTTCTAGTGTAATATTGAATTCATTGTCGCTACAGAGAGAAGCACCCGCTTGAAGAGCGATAGACTCGCAATTGGCAGTCAGACAAGGTGACTCAAAACTCCCCGCCACAAAACAACTTTCATTCGTCAAGTCAAATACCCTCCAATCAAAAATGCTGTCCACATTGCTACTAAAAGGACCTACGAAAAAGAGAGAATCTTCAGTAGGATAACTACCATAAAATTCATTGTTGACGGTGATACCAAATTCTGTTCCTGGGAATTCACTGAGTACAAAAACCTCTACAAAGAAAGCTCCCGAAGAGTTACAAGCTTGTGGATATAGTTGAGCATCAATGAGTTGGCAAGCAGACTGACAAGGCGAAGACAAAAACTCCGACCAAAAGCAAGACGGATTTTCTGCATCAAGAATTTCTAGAATAACGGGGACTTCACCACCTGCCAAGATCGGGCCGACTGTGATAGTGGAATCTTCGTACATGAAAGGGCCAAAATCCTGCCCTCCATAATTTATAAAAAAGCCTTCTTCGCTACCATTGCTTGCTCGCACGATGACATCTAGCAAAAAACGTCCAGTATCATCGCAGGGCTGATACTCTAGGACAACTTCTTCGATGACGCAATTATTGAAAGAACAAGCAGGTGGAATTTCAGTCTCAAAGATGCAGTTTGGCTCCTCTGCATCAATAATGGTAAGTATGTTGGGAATGTCTCCTAGATCGCTGAATGGCCCGATATGAATAAGCGTATCTCCATAAATAAATGGACCGAATGTTCGGCTGAATACATCCTGAACGAAGAAACCTGTTGTGCTTCCATTCAACGCTTCTACATACAGATTGACCATATACTCGCCACTGGAGTCACAAGGTTCAGGATAGGCCTCTGCGAAAGTAATAGCACAATCGTTACATCTTGGTTGTCGAAAAGCAACCGTAGCACAGCAATCTTCTCGATTGTCTACACAGACTGTGGCTTCAAAAGGATCTGTCAGTAAAAATGGAGTGGCAAACTCAACTGGGAAGTTCTCTAGCGCAAAGCTGTGCGGACTGATCGACTCGCCGCCGATGTACACTTGAAAAGAGTCTGCTGTTGCACCTTCATATTCAAAATCAACAGAAAGGATGTAGCGTTCATTGCTGATGCACTCTTTTCCTTTGACTTGTAAGTTACTGATGCGGCAAAAGTCAGCACTCAGTGGTTGCTCGCAATACTCATAAATGAACTGCTCGTTGCCACCGATGCTCAGCTCGCGAATATCGCCTTCCACGATCACTGTACTGACGACGGAGTCAGGATGATTTTGCAGTACCCGGATGCGTCCACCTTCGAAGATATATCCATCCAGTTCACCCCAAAATCCCAAGAAGGGTGTCTGTTCATCATTGATTTTCAGATACTTATCACCACCGCCATCTGCAATGGTAAAGAAAGCACGTTTTGGGATAGCCTCATCTGTGAAAGACTCAAAAGAGACGGAGACGGCAGCTAAGAACAGCCCTCTACCGACATCCGGGAATAAGCTGAATGGATTGTCTGTAACGCTAGCAGCATAGAACTCAGACTCGTTCTGCTCGGGAAAGAAAAAGCCATCGACGCGCAATGAATAGTTGGCATCGCTGAAAACGACATCTCCTGGACTTGTGCCAGTATCTACACCAAAGGAAGTGTCACGAGGCAACTGTTGGAAGTTGAAGCAGCCAGTGTTGTTTTGTGCCTGTATCGCCCAAGGGAGCAAAAGGAAAAAAAGAAGAATAAAAAAATTGTTCATGGTCAAAAGTTGAAAAGGGTGAAGCAATCGGTTTTTAAAAATAGCCCCAATTCTTAGTCTGAGTTCCATAAAAAAATTGCTACACTTTGAATTGAGAGATAATCGAAGAGTCGATATTGGTCATGCGCGCTCATTTCAACTATCTCTCAATCCCAATAACTATCAGAAGCAATTTGCTTATTTCACATTACTTTGTTTGTAACGAGTACAAAAATGAAGACTTTGCCTATTGGCACAAAACACTTTTATCTCTTATTTTTGGATTTTATTTCTTGTTTTAAATATTTAAACATCTGATTTTCAGATATTTAATTAATTTTTTTTTGAATAAAAATGTATAAAAACAATCTATTTGAACTGCTAAAAAATTTGGATCGTAAGGAAATGACGCGATTTTGTGCTTTTGTGGACTCCCCTTACTTCAATAAACATCAAGATGTGCAGGCGTTGGTCGCTCACTTCAATACACTTTATCCAGACTTCAAATCAGCAGATTGCCACAAAGAAAATATCACTAAAGCGGTATTCGGAACAGTGGAAAGAGTCAGTGATTTGGCGGTTGTTTTTACCTACACCAAACGTCTCTATTTTCAGTTTTTGAATGTGGAAAAGTCGACTGCTACTTCTGTGGAGCAACAGCTAAATGTCTTGGAACAGTTGCGCGAACGGGGTCATAATAAAACCTACGAACAGCAACTGCATCGACTTCAAAAACACATGGCTGCACAGCTCTCCCAAGACATCGAAGATCATTTTCAATACTACCAACTAGCAGAAGAGCGCAACACTTATTTTGAGCAGCAGCGGAAGTACGAAAACGACAATAGTCTAATGCAAAAACAGCAATCGCTCAATACTTTTTTCATCGCTCAGAAACTGAGAGATGCTTGCGAAATTTTGATCCGGCAGCGCACTTTGAAGATGGCATTTACCGATCCAGTCTTCGATAGTATATTGGACAATCTGGATCAACAATGGACTGATTATCAGTTGATTCCTACGATAGCTGTTTATCGCCAGATCTATGAGCTATTGCATCAACAAACCTTCGAGACGTATACCCAAACCCTAGCTACTCTTCATCAGCACGCTGCCACTTTCAGCCTAGCAGAACAGCAACGTGCCTATCAGTATGTCCAAAACTTTTGCGCTACACAGATCAATGCCGGAAAAGCGGAATATTTGCAGCACCTTTTCGACTTATTGAGAGTACAACTAGAGAAAAAACTGCTGTTTGAAAACGGCTATCTACCAGAGTGGCATTACAAAAATATCGTCACCGCCGGGCTGCGATTGGGAGAGCAACAATGGGTCAGATCATTCATTGACGACTATCAGGAACATCTACATCCTGAGCAGCGGGAATATGCGTATGGATTCAATTTGGGTTCTTACTTTTTCTATTACAAAGAGTACAAGAAAGCTTTACAGCAACTGCTGTATTTAAATATTTCTGATGTTCGCTACGCCATCACCGCCAAGTCGATGTTGCTTTACATTTATTACGAACTAGAGGAGACAGAGGCGTTGTTGGCCTTGACGAAAACCTTCAAGCAGTATCTGATTCGCCGGAAAGGACTAGCGAAAGATTACAGTCAGGGTGTGCGCAATTTGGTAGAGCTGACTAGACAGCTGGCTACTTTGCGCAGCAGACAAGCTTATGAGAACACGGAAAAATGGCGGCGGCAATTCAGCCAACTGCAACAGAAAATAGCCGCAGAAGAGCATATCGTCAATCGAAAGTGGTTGTTGGAGAAGGTTGGCGAATTAACCTAGTCTGAGTTCAATCAAAAAGTGCCACACTACTTATCAGAGCAATTTATTTATTTCATGCTTCCTAACGTAGAAAAGCCCTTTACATCCGAAAATGTAAAAGGCTTCTATATTTTAAAAACCGTCAATTTAATCTTACTTAGAAGTACGCTTCTCTTTGATACGTGCTTTCTTACCAACCAAACCACGCAAGTAGTACAATTTCGCACGACGTACTTTACCACGCTTCAATAGTTTGATCTCTTCGATGATAGGAGAAGCAACAGGGAAGATACGCTCTACACCTACACCATTCGACATTTTACGAACAGTAAAGGTTTTATTCGCACCTTTTCCTTTGATCTGAATCACGTCGCCTTTGAAAGATTGTGTTCTTTCTTTCGCGCCCTCGATAATCTTATAACTTACTACGATGTTGTCGCCTGGGCGAAAATCTGGAAAACTCGTTTCCTTCAACATCTGATCTTCTACAAATTTTACGGCGTCCATGACGGTATATTTTTAGACTTTAGATAGCTTGTCCCGAAACCTCGGGAATAAACTTTAGAGGTTAGATCACATATCCGTAGATTTACGATTTTCTCTAAAGGAGCGCAAAATTAGTGTTTTCAGTAGAATTGACCAAACTTCCACGCCTGAATTGTGGATAATTATTGCTTTACCACCTTTTCACACTGCCAGATGCCATTTATTTGGATGCCTATTATATGCCAACCTGCTGAAAACTGCCTCAAGTCGAGTTGATATTTTCGGCTGCCTGCTACCTGATGTCCATGAGTGATTTGCTGAATTTGCCGACTAAAACCATCCCATACAACTACCTCAACTCTTCCCGCTTTTTGCAAATCAACGACAACAGTTGCTTGATCTTGAACTGGATTTGGGAAGATAGAAATAGTAGATTTAGACTGTATACGAATGGAACGCGGATTGACATTTCGATTCGGTAAATTTTCGGGGCAAGCTTGAATGCGAGCCGTGAACGTCGCGCCATCTTCGACTATAAAATTGGGACTTAAAGTGATGGTTTGACCTGCACGAAAGTTGACATTTGTACCGCTGGCGACTCGTCCCGTAGAAGTCAAGGAGTTGTCTGCTCGATAAGTCCCTGCTGTGACTGGATTGTCGTTGATGGCTTGATTCGTTGGGCAGTTGACACTTAAGGGTGTGCAAGACAAGGACAAGTCAAAAGTGCCCGAAACACCATTGAATCCATCGATCATGATGTAGAAAGTGCCACCAGCAGTCAGGTTAATATTGATGGTTTCGTCCTGTGTGCCGCCATTCTCACTAAACCCAATTTCGCCAGCTACAGGATCAGTACAGATGTCTAGTAAATACACATCCAAATCTGCTGACAGATTGGTCATCATGATCGTTACATTGCCTGCCGCTGCTTCAAATTCATAGACTAGCTCAGGTCCGGTATAGTTCGGATTGCCGCCGCCATGTTGCTGGTAGTTGTCTTGTCCGTTGGCAGTGTTTTGGTTGAGCACTGTATCACCGCAGTTGAGCAAGATTGGGTTGCTACAAGTGCCATTGGCAGATAGGGAAAGACTCAGTATACTCAGTACCAAAGTCAAAAAGACGTTCAATCTATACCGCTTCAAAAAGGAAGCTAAGTCTCGTATCCTTCTGATTGTCAGTTGTTTGTTTGTGTTATAGTCTAGCATCTACAGTCTAATTGTGCTTACCTATTAACTTGTGGCTAGAGTAAGCTTTACCAAAGTAGCTCTCTCGCCTTGCCACCCGCAACTTTACCAAAGCAAGCAAAGTCTAATTTCTAACATCTTAGCGTCAAGCGATTTCGTTCACCACATTTCTCGGCTCTCCCTTCAAAAACGCCTTGATATTCTCTACGCATATCTCCAGCAATCGTTCCCGAGATTCTTTGGTCGCCCAAGCCACATGAGGCGTGATGATACAATTGGGCAAACCAAATAAAGGATGATCGGCAGGTGGCGGTTCTTTGCTCAATACATCCACGCCCGCTCCTTTGATCTCGCCGGCTAGCAATGCTGCTCTCAAATCCGCTTCATGCACCAAACCGCCTCGACCAGTATTGATGAGGTAGGCAGTTGGTTTCATCATTTTTAAGCTTTCGGCATTGATAAAATACTTGTTTTTTTCAGAAAGTGGCGCGTGCAAACTAAGTACATCACTTTCTCGAAGTAAGGTGTCTTTATCCACAAATTCGACGCCAGGTCGTGCATCCCGCTTAGGATGTTTGTGTAAGGAAATGACCTTCATATCGAAAGCTAAAGCGATGTCCGCCACCTTATTTCCAATATTGCCCAAACCATAAATCCCCATTGTCTTTTCAGCTAATTCGGGTAAAGTTTGCAAGGTATAAGCAAAGTCAGCGGAGCTTGCCCAGTCGCCATTTTGCACACTCTTGTCGTGATCGCCTACTCGATTGGTCAGCTCCAAAAGTAACGCAAACACATGCTGTGCCACGCCAGGTGTACTGTAATTGGCAGCATTGCAAACAGGAATGTTGCATTCGCTCGCTGCTTCCAAATCTACGATGTTGTAGCCTGTAGCAGTGACGCCAATGTATTTCAAATTGGGGAGTTGTTCTATGCGTTCGGCAGTCAGTTCTGCTTTGTTGACGAGCACGATTTCAGCAGCTTTGGCGCGATCTACAATTTCGTCTCCGTTGCTGCGGTCGTATATTTTTACATCGCCTAAATCAGTCAGCGACGACCAATCCAAATCGCCAGGATTTAAAGTATAGCCGTCTAAATAGACGATAGAAGGATTATCATGTTCTGATATCATTGTAAAGGTGTTTGAAAGTCCTGCAAATGTAGCCATAAACGACTATACACCGCAGCGGTTGAATGTGGGCAGCGCAAACAAGGATGAAATTGTCCATTTTTCCGGGCGTCGTTTGGGAAAATATAAGCTTTTGTGTTCTGGAAAACTGTGTATTTATCTGAGAGCAAGAAGGTTATATCTAAGGAATCTGTTTCGTTGACAAGTTGTATTTGTTGCCAATCGTAAACACCAATCGGGAAAGCATCTGGTATATTTCTGTCTAAAACGATTTGCTCTGCTACTGTCCAGATTTCGATTTGTTGTTCTGCTTTGAATATCAATAAGGCGGGTACAGGTGGAGCTGATGTAGTCGCCTGCTTTTCTGGTCTTTCTTCTTCGCAAGAGTAAATGAAAACAACTAATACTAGCAGAGCCAAAAACAAATAACCTTTCAAAATGATAAATTTTTAACAGAACACCTTTGAGCTTACCAATTAAAATGTCATTACTCCTTTGAACGTCAATTTCTTAGATGCCTTTAATGACCTTAAGTATCTCATAAATATGGCATTTATAATTTTTTAATCAAAAAAAGCACCAAATCATCATCGACCCGAATTGAATCACCATATTTTACAGGCTGTGAACAATAAACCAAACCATTCCCATCAGGAACATACCCTCTTTTCACATACAGAATCTGAGCCGCTCCATAATCTTGATCGACACCAAATCCAATACCTGCAAAAGCAGATCGTTGCGCAATTCTTCGCTCGGCTTCATCCATCATTTTGGTCGCAATGCCTCGACGCTGATATTTTTTCAAAACATTCAAATCAACGATTTCAGGAATATGTTGAGCCTTGAAAGGTGGATAATCAGACACCCACTTGATGGTCAAATAACCTACAAAATTGCCATTCATTTCTGCTACAATAATGTCACGCTCCCGACTTTCCTGAAGTGCGACATATAGCTCGTACTGCTCAACAGGCTTCTGCCATCCTTGAGCAGTGAATGCTTCGCTAATGATCGTACAATCCCCCATTCTTAAAGGTCTTAATACCATTTTATCTACCAATTGGGTAAAATGAATCTAAATCAGGGCGAAATTATTGATTTTGTCGCTGAAATGATCGCTAATCGTGAACGTACCTTTTCCTGATGGCGTTAAGTGTGGCGAACGTTACCTACTTTTGCGAAAAATGAGAAATTGAGATGAACTTGCTCTCTCAAACTCTCATTGTCTCAATATCTCAAACTCTTAAATAGATGCAATTAAGCGAACAGGAAATTATCCGACGAGAAAATCTAGAGAAAATCAGAGCCTTGGGCATCGACCCTTATCCTGCGGCTCAATTTGAAGTGACCCACCAAGTGGCAGATGTCAAGAAAGCTTATACCGACGATGAAGCTGGCAAAGCGGCATTTGAAAATGTGTCATTGGCAGGTCGTGTGATGATGAAACGCATCATGGGAAAAGCGGCTTTTGCAGAATTGCAAGATTCTAGTGGCAGAATGCAAATTTATGTGTCTCGGGACGACATCGCGCCGGGAGAAGACAAATCGTTGTACAATGGATTGTTCAAGAAGCATTTGGACCTCGGTGACTATATCGGTGTGAAAGGCTTTGTGTTTACGACGCGGACAGGTGAGACGACCTTGCACGTCAAAGAATTTACGATGTTGAGCAAGTCGTTGCGACCGCTGCCTGTCGTGAAGCGAGACGACGAAGGCAATGTTTATGATGCGTTCACCGATCCTGAACTGCGCTATCGTCAGCGATATGTCGATCTGACGGTCAATCCGCATTTCCGTGAAATTTTTATCAAGCGCAGCAAGATTGTCTCTGCTATGCGTCGCTTTTTTGACGACAAAGGTTGGCTAGAAGTGGAAACACCGATTTTGCAACCCATACATGGAGGTGCAGCAGCTCGACCATTCAAAACGCACCACAATACGCTAGATACAGATTTATACATGCGGATCGCTAATGAATTGTACTTGAAAAAGTTGATTGTTGGTGGCTTTGATGGTGTCTATGAGATTGGGAAGATGTTCCGTAACGAAGGAATGGATAGAACGCACAATCCAGAATTTACGTCCATGGAAATCTATGTCGCCTATAAAGACTACGACTGGATGATGGAAATGGTGGAAAACTGCCTAGAGTACATCGCGCTGGAAGTCAATGGCGGTACAGCTGTACAGTTTGGCGACCACGAAATCAATTTCGCTGGTCCGTACCGCCGATTGAGTATGTATGATTCGATCAAAGAATATACTGGCGTCGATATTTCAGAAATGGACGAAGCTGGTTTGCTGCAAGTCTGCGCAGATATGGACATCGAAGTCGATCTTTCTATGGGCAAGGGCAAGTTGATTGATGAAATATTTGGGGAAAAAGTAGAAGCGCACTTGATTCAGCCGACTTACATCACCGATTATCCAATTGAGATGACACCTTTGGCGAAAAAGCATCGCACGAAGGAAGGTCTAGTGGAGCGATTCGAGCTATTCGTGAATGGTAAAGAAATCGCAAATGCCTACTCGGAGCTAAACGACCCAATCGATCAGCGCGAACGCTTTGAAGATCAACTCAAACTCGCTCAGCGTGGGGACGAAGAAGCAATGGCATTGGATGAAGATTTCTTGCGCGCTTTGGAATATGGAATGCCACCGACTTCTGGTTTAGGTATCGGTATTGATCGCTTGACGATGTTGCTGACCAATCAGACGTCGATTCAGGAAGTGTTGTTTTTTCCGCAGATGCGACCTGAGGTGGAAGGATAGTTATTGATCCGCTTACCAAAACGATAGTACAATGGATAAATTAGAGCGTTATGGACAAATCATAAGAGTAGTGTTGGAGGAAAGCGCAGTTTACTATAAAGGGACGACCAATCCTCTGACTATCCAAGTAAATGTAGATGAAGTACAACAGCATTATCAGTTGGTGATGTTTGGATGGGATGAAGATGACTACATTTATCAGTGTCTGTATCATATTGATGTATATGAAGAAAAGGTCTGGATTCAGTGGAACTCTACCGATTTTTCTATTGAAGAAGAGTTGCTCAAATTAGGTATTCCTGCTTCCGATATTGTGCTTGGATTGAAACATCCTGAATATCATCAGTTTACAGATTTTGCTGTGGCTTGAGTGTAAAAAAACGTTAATTGCGTCAGTGAATTGACGGAATTTAGCTAAACTGCGTCAACATACTGACGCAATTTAGTTGAAATGGAGTATACTGATTGTTTACAGAGAATCATAGATCCCATCACTCGTCTTTAAAAATTGCTCATAGATTCAGCCCTTTCCATAGCAAGTCATCACTTCCTGTTTCAGTATCAGAAGTTAAGGACTGAATAAGTTTTGTACCATTCTCAACTTGGTTCAGTCTTTCAACATTGCCAATTTATATGATGAGATTAACGATATTTATTCGGGCTTAATCAATTGCTGGCATAATAATTTCGCTTTTCAATAACTGGTTTTGAGGTGAAAGAACATTGAACAGCGACACTGCAAGAGCAAAAGGCTCGACTCTGTTCAGTTTGCCATCCGATTTTTACGTCGTTGATACCTAGATCAATATCTTTGGTGACCAAATCGACGATCATGCCAAACTACGCGGCGTTCATTTCAGGATTAGTCATCTTTCTGTTTTTGTTTTTCAGTGGATTTCTCTTTTTCTATCCAAAAGGGCAACGCAACAGTCGGTACTTATTGGCAACCTTGTTTTTGGTGTTGGGATTGGCGGTAGCGGATGTCTTTTTGCTCATCAGCGGAACGTATTTGCAGTTTCCACGCTTTGCGTTTTGGCTCAATCAATTGCCATTTTTGTACGGTCCTATTGTGTGGTGGCTTACTTTATCGGTCACTCGACCCAAATTTCAGCCCAAGTGGAAAGATTATCTCCATTTTCTGCCTTTCGCACTCGGCTTTATCACTTTTATCTTTTTGTACCACATCCGCGACAGCGACTATCAGCAAGAATTTATTCGTCGCTCTTTGGAAGCACCGGGCGACGAAGCCAACTTGAGCTCTTTTCTATTGATCGGGTTGATTGGTGTTTACCTTTTTTTCAGCTATCGCCGCATCCAACGCTACCGTCAAGACATCAAAAAAGAAGTATCCAATGTGGAGCATATCAATTTAGGTTGGCTGCGGTTGACGATAATTGGGTTTGCTATTATTATGGTGTTGAGTTTGGTGATTAATGTCGCCAAAGTATTTGTTGAAAATGCAGAAATCCTAAATGTGTTACTGCTGACGACACTATTTGGGATGCTTATTTTCATCATGGTTGCTATTGTGAGAGGGCTGACGACAGATACTGTTTTTGCTGCTGAATTGATGGAAATGCCATCCGCTGCTGTGCCTATCGTTTTACTCGAAATTGATATCAATCAATTGAATCGCCTTCAGGATTATATGCAGACCGAGCGTCCCTACCTCAATCCTTCCCTTAGCTTGAAAGAATTATCTACTGCCTTGAGTATGTCAAGTCGAGAGCTCTCCACACTTATCAATAGAGGTACCCATCAATCTTTCTTTGACTTCATCAATAGCTATCGCATTCAATATGCAAAGGATAAAATTCGGAAAGCAACAGATGAAAAAATGACCATTTTAGAAGTCATGTACGATTCTGGCTTCAATTCTAAGTCCTCTTTCAATACCGCTTTCAAAAAACATAGCGGATACACGCCTACACAGTGGAAAAAGTTAAGTATCTGATAATCAGAATTTTTGAGGTTCGACTTTACGTTCTCGAACGGATTAGTTATTGAAAAAGCGTTCGACTTCCTGCAATCGGTCGCCTACCTTAGTTCACGCCTGCATCTTTGGGTCATCAATTCGATCATCATCAAAAATGCAGACTATGTTTTCATCAGCTCTTTTCTCCAAACGCAATCTTTTCCTATTAGCGATCATCGCGATCAGCTTAATTTTTACGTCACCCAAATGGTCAACATTTATCGCGCTCTGGGTACATTTCGCTTTCTTACTACGCTACACTCGCGACCACAATTGGAAAGGATGGCTATTGCTTTTTCCTATTTTGTACATCGGCAATGTCATTGGTCAAGCCGAAGTAATCCCCATGCCGCTTTCGATGGTCGCCATCTTTATGTTAGTGGGCAGTTTGATTAGTTTGATCCCGCTTTTAGCAGATCGCTTGCTTCACCACCGACTTCCCAATTGGGCAAAAACATTGCTCTTCCCAACCGCTTTGACTCTTTTCCAGTATGTTATGGATCAAGGACCACAAGGCACTTGGGGCAATCCAGTCTATACGCAATATTCCTTTTTGCCACTGATGCAGACTGCTTCTATTTTTGGGCTTTACGGCATCAATTTTTTGGTCGCTTGGACAGCAAGCTTCGCCAATCAGTGGTATGAAGATCGCCAAACCAATCGTGCCTTTGCCGCTGTCAATTGGTTGATGCCGATTTCATTAGCCGTCGTGCTATTGTTTGGCAGTTATCGCTTGCTTCAAAATGACGATTCAGATGATGTTGTTTCGATGGCAACAGTCGCGACCAATAGTTTTGATGTGGTGGGCAGTATGTATGAAGCGGCTTTTGACTCTGCCATTGAGCTAAGCGTAGAAATGTCACAAAGCGATCCTGCTTTTGTGGAAGTACAAAAGGGAATAGCAGCCTTCATGGCAGCACCCGATTCTAGTTTGTTTACTGAAGTTTTGGAAACAATGGACGCACAGCTAGATAAGTACGCCGCTGCTACTAGAGAAGCCGCTACGCAAGGCGCAAAAATCGTCACTTGGTCAGAAGCAGCGATTTTCAATATCAAAAGTCGAGAACAACAGTACGAG
Organism: Bacteroidota bacterium; assembly: GCA_038749535.1. Lineage (GTDB taxonomy): Bacteria > Bacteroidota > Bacteroidia > Chitinophagales > Saprospiraceae > JAAUTG01. The sequence continues at coordinate 9,059 of JBCDHX010000066.1, read as the reverse complement.
CAGTTGGCTGCTTCTTTGGCGAATGAATTAGACATTTATCTCTTCTTCCCGACAGCTGTATTTCATCCCGAAAAGTTTGGTATCGCGCCGCATTTTATAGAAAATAAAGTGTTGGCATTCAGTCCCGAAGGTGAGTTATTGAATACCTATTTTAAGAATATTCCCATCGCAGGTGTTGAACCTTCCTTCCCAGGTGATGGCAACATTCCAGTGATCGAAACACCTTATGGCAACCTCTCACCACTCATTTGCTATGACGCAGATCATCCCAATCTCGTCGCGCAAGTCAGTCAACAAGCTACTGATATGCTGGTCGTCCCCACAGGCGATTGGAAAGCAATCAGTCCTTATCATACACAGATGGCAGTCGTCCGCTGTATCGAAAATGGCGTGTCTATGCTGAAAGCAACGAACGGTGGTCTGAGTGCTATGATTGACGACAAAGGGCGAATGCAGGCAAGCTATGATTTTTACGATGAAGCAGACATGAAAGTATTGGTACATGAGCTGCCGATACAGTCTTCTGATACTGCTTATGCGACTTTCGCGCCTCTTTTTATTCAGGTTTTATTTGGGTTTTTTCTGCTGTGCAGCTTTTACGCAATACTCAGTTTCTTCCTAAAGCGAAAGCAACGTCCTGCCTTGGAAGTCGCTAATGTCTGATTCTTTCTTTTTAGTCAAGTATCGGATACCTTTCAGGCTATCCGATACTAAATTTAAACCATATCAAACATGAAACGATTACTCATTTTTCTTTCGTTGACCTTACTTTCTGCTCCTCTTTTTGCTCAATTAACTTCGCTAGAACAAGCAGAACGAAGGTTCAGATTTGCGGAAGGCTCGCTTGGTTTCGATCTTCAAATATCACCTGCTGCCGGACGAGGTGCTTACCTCAACAGCTTGGGCGAAGCGACTAATTTCACTTTTCCAACGAGCGTCACGCCACGATTCGTCATCACTGGACTGCATTTTTGGAGAAATGTAGATATGTATATCAATATTCCGTTTTTCAATATTTTGGGCGGTCAAGTGAACGAGAAATTGGAGTCCATGTACTCCATCGGACCAGAAACTGGCATCAAATTTTATCCGTGGAAAGTGAAGGACAATTCGATTCGTCCGTATGCTGGGATTTCCTGGAATTTGATGAATTATCGACAGAAAGTAGGAGATGTACAAGGGCAAAGCATTCTTCGTTCGAGAGCACCTTTGCAGTTTGGCTTGACGTATAACAAAGGTGATAAGTTGTTTGAATTGGGTGGCTCTTACAACTACAACAATCAACTCGATTATGCGATTAGTCGCACGGCATCTGTTCCTGTCGAGTTTCCTCAATTGGCTTTTCACCTGAGCTACAGATGGGTATTTGACTCTTCCATCAAAGATGCACCCGAGTACGCCAATGGCATAATCAAAAAGCAAGTGCAAGCATTGCGCGAGCGCAATAAACTAAGTGATTTTTCTTTCTCTATTGGATTGTCTTCTGCTATATTGAGTAAGAATGCGTACAATGCAGAAAATTATTCATTCGTGGATGGATTGAAACTGGCGAATAGTCATTTTGACATTGGCGTTGGTTACTATCATGAAAAGTCGGATGCGCACTCGAATTTAGCTTTCCGAAACATGATGTATCAGACGTCTAGCTTTGAGTTTGAGCAAGCATACAATCGTTTGAGTTTGGGACTGGAATTGTATAAATTCTTATTTGACTATCACGGATTCGTTCCATTTATAGGCGTCGTTCCTTCGTACGAGCGACACACTTTTACCAATACAGACGCAGAAAATATCGTCTACGAAACCAAGCAAAACAAGTGGACTGGCGGACTGATTTTTGGTTGGGACATTCGTCAAGATGAGCGGCAGTGGTATATTTTGAGAACCAATCTGCGCTATTATCCAATGCGCATTCAACTAGAAGATAGTAACTACCGTTTCAATCAATTTGAGTTCAATTTTATTCAGTTTGTCTATTATCCTTCGCGGCATAAGTGGATTAAGAAAGCGCGGCAAGGGAAATTATAGTTGGCAGATTTTGAGTAAAAAACGTGAATTGCGTCAATTCACTGATGCAATTCAGCTAAAATGAAGCTTGAACCATGATTTGTATATTTAGCTGGGAAGAAACGAATCGAATCATGAAAAGCACCAAATACCTACTCCTTGATCTCCTCTTTACCAGCCTATTCATCTACTGTTTGTTTCTCCTAACAGATCAGTTTCAACCTTGGCACTTTTATTTTCATCTTGGTGTTGGATGTCTATGTCTGCTATATACGCTATTTTTGCTGGTCGAAATGCTGACTAAATTTCGATCAACTAAAGTTAGAGCAAAAGCATTTATCTTGTTCAGAGTAGGGTTACTAGCAGCAATTGGTTGGTTAATTTTCAACCTTGCTTTTTTGTTTCACCTCTCTGAGCCTTGTACCATTTGTAACTAATCTTCAAAAATAAATCATTCATAAATACCAGACATTGGAATAAAAATCATAAAATCTAATGTCTACAACGTTAATTCAATGACTTTAGAACACAATCAGTACGCCATGAATGAAGGGATCAATCCTTTATTTTTGGCGGAAAAGTATGGCTGCCCACTGTACGTGTATGACAGTGCGGTGATGAGAAGACAATACGAACGATTAGAGCATGCTTTCAATGTCAAACAGTTGAAACTAAACTATGCCTGTAAAGCCAATACCAACCTGTCGATTCTAAAGTTATTCAAACGCTGGGGTGCGGGTTTGGATACCGTGTCGGTGCAGGAGGTAGAGCTAGGGTTGAAAGCGGGATTTAAGGCGAGCGAAATTATCTATACACCTAACTGTGTATCGCTAGAAGAAATCAGCAAAGCCGTCGAGCTAGGTGTCAATATCAATATTGACAACATCTCGATTTTAGAGCAATTTGGACATCACTATCCCAATGTGCCAGTCTGTATCCGCATCAACCCGCACATCATGGCGGGCGGCAATTCCAAAATTTCGGTCGGTCATATCGACTCTAAGTTTGGCATCTCTATTCATCAGATGCCGCACGTTTTGAAAGTGATCGAAACAACAGGTCTGACCGTCGAAGGCTTACACATGCACACAGGTAGCGACATTTTAGACGCCGAAGTATTCCTTCATGCTGCTGAAATCTTGTTGAATACCGCCAATGACTTTAAAGATTTGCGCTATATCGACTTTGGAAGTGGCTTTAAAGTACCCTACAAAGAAGGAGGAATTGCGACAGATATTGAGGATTTTGGTCGCCGCATTTCAGAGCGATTCAATAGATTTTGCGAAAATTATGGACGTGATTTGACACTCATGTTCGAGCCCGGTAAGTTTTTAGTGAGCCAATCTGGTGTTTTTCTCGTTCGTGTCAATGTCGTCAAAACAACGCCTTCTACGCTATTCGCTGGCGTCGATTCTGGCTTGAATCACTTGATCCGCCCGATGTTCTATGATGCCCACCACGAAATTGTGAATATTTCCAATCCATCTGGGCGACCACGCATCTACACCGTCGTCGGTTACATCTGCGAGACGGACACCTTTGGCATCAATCGAAAAATGTCGGAAGTGAGAGAAGGCGATGTGCTAGCCGTGCAAAATGCTGGTGCCTACTGTATGTCGATGGCATCCAATTACAATTCGCGGTTTCGTCCAGCGGAAGTGCTGTTGCATGAAGGGAGAGATTATTTGATTCGCAGAAGAGAGACGATGGAGGACATTTTACGCAATCAAGTGGAAGTGGGGTTTGAGGAAGCGGTTTTGGTGTAAATAGCTAACTACATGAAATTTCGAGAGTTTGTTCCCACTGCTGCTTTGAGACCTTATATCAACTGTTTTTGGTGGTTTCAAGAAGGGGAACAAACACTTGCTGATGCTGAACTGGTCGTCCCCGATGGTTGCTGTGAAGTTATTTTGCATTTAGGTACACCAGTTCAGCGTATTTCGGAGAAAAGGACGGTTATCAACCCAGTCTGTAATTTTATTGGTCCATTGCTTCAACCTTACACCGTGCGCTCACAGGGCAATCTAGAAATGATTGCGATTCGCTTTTATCCACATACAGTCGGGCTATTTTTTCAGACGGCACCTTATGAATTAAAAAATCAGGTAGTCGATCTGGAGTTACTTTGGGGTAGTGGAGCGAAATGGCTTTTAGGAGAATTAGTGGATATGCCCACGCTTCAACAGCGCATCGCCATTCTAGAGCGATTTCTATTGTCAAAGTTATTAGATGTTCCCCCTACTGTACTTCTATTGAACCGGATTGTGCAAGACATCATTCACCAAAGGGGACAATTAAAGATTGAGACGATTAGCGCGAAATATGGCATGACAACGCGTTATTTGGAACTACTTTTTCGACGCTGGATCGGATTGACACCAAAAGCATTCAGCCGAATCATTCAATTTCAGCAGACGTTTCAGTTGCAACATCAAGCGCAATCACTAACCGAACTAAGCTATCTAGCCAATTACACCGATCAGTCGCACTTCATTCGAGCTTGCCGCCAATTGACTGGATTGTCGCCGAAGCAGTTTTTCAACATCAATCTACCACTGCACGATCATTTCACCCAATCGGATAGCATTTCGTATTTGTACAATTTTGCAGACTAGCACTGCGCTACTTTTGTCGTCTAATCAATACCATCCGATCATGACGACTCGAAACTGTTTTTCTACCTTTTTACTTCTGGTTCTTTTCTACCCTGTAACATTTGCTCAAACTATCGCCGATGATTATCTGGCAGTAAGTGAAACAGTGAGCTATTATCTAGAAGGAGGCACTTATAACAACTACGACCGCCTAAGCAAAGCCTTTCACGAAGATGCCACCATGCAAATGATCGGCAAGCCATACGAAACCGTCAATGCGTTGGCATTTTTCAAAAAAGGCATGAAACCTGGTCCGAAACAAGACCGAAAAACGTCGATACAACAAATTGATCTCTACGGCAACGCAGCAGTTGCCAAACTTCATATTGACTACACCGATACTAGATTTGTAGATCATATGCACCTGACGCGCTTTCCGGAGGGTTGGAAAATCACAAGCAAAGTCTTTGCTGTTGTAGATTTAACGGAAGTTTCAGATGAGATATTAAGTACTTCGGAAACGGCTGTGCTAGATGTTTTGCACCGTTGGAAAATGGTGTTCCTCAATCAAGATGCCGATGAGTTAGAGCGTATTTTGGGAGACAACTGGACATACGCTGGCGGCGCAGATGGCAAGCTAGGTACGAAAATGCCCAGCGTGGAAGGTGCTAGAAATCAGCAAGGAAGCGTATCCACTGTCAATATCTTTGAAGTCACGACTCGATCTATTGCTGAGGATGTGGTGCTCGTTAGTGGAAAAGAAGCAATAACAGGCGAGGACGAAAATGGCGATCCTTTTTCTTTCAAAGCTAGATTTACGGATGTATTCCAGAAAATTAATGGGCGATGGCAGGCAATATTGACGCATAGTTCGCCGAGAGAGGAGTAGTGTAAGAGCAAAAAGTGATGAACCTCAATTTTAGGGACGAGTTGATGATTGATAAGTGATTTTAGGATCATCTATCAACCATCATCTATAATTCATCATTCATTAGTATCGGTTCGGGCTTGCCTTCACTTTCGAGCGTTTGCTTTTCATGGCAGCGCGACGCTCTTTCATTTTGGCGCGTTTTTCTTCCATTTTTGCTTTGCGCTCAGCTTTTAAGGCTTCATATTTTTCAGCTTGTGCTTCCGTCAAAATAGCTTTCAGTTCTTTATCGTGCATCTCTTTTGTTACTTCACGATTTTGCTTCATGACCTCTCTTTGCGCCTTCATTTCCTTGCGCATCTGTTCCTTGGTCGTTGCTGCTGCTTTAGCATATTTCAGTTCCAGTGCTTCCACTTTCAGTTGTTGCGCTTCGGTCAGTTCCAATGCTTCTCCTAGTTTCTGCGCTCGCATTTCTGCGCGTTCTTCTGTAGTTTTGCGTTCTTGTCTTTCTGTTCTTTCAGCTCCATTTATCTGGACAGGCTGTTGTGCGAAAGTGATAGTTGTTCCTAATAAAACAAGTCCTAAAGCAAGGATAAAACGATTTACTAATGTCATGTTCAAAATGTATTGATGATGAAATGTGTAGTTGTCTTGTCAAAGTTCCAAGGGAAATTGAAACTCTGACCTCATGTACACCTATTTGACCATTTAAACGAATAGAGGTTTAGTCAACGGTCGTATTTTTCGAAAAAAAGGTAAGATACAGGTAAAGACAAACCATCAATGGAATCAAAAAATGAGGTAATCGCATCAAGGTTTCAGGTAACCAGCGAGAGAGTGTTTCTTGCCAAAAATCAATTTGAAAATAAGACCACAATCGCGCCAAAGTTGTCATCATGCCCCAAAAAGTAAGATAAGCAGCGGCATAGAAAGCTGTTTTTGAGCGGAGAAAAAGTAAAGCCGCAAAAACGAAGTCCAAAATACCTACAAGCACCAAAAAATAACCGACTTGCAGTTCCGAAATCGGCAAAATATTAAGCACCATTTCTGTAAAGCCACCTGGTCGCGGATAGTACCCAATCGCATACAACCCATGAGAAATAAAAGTGAGCGCAATCGCCACTTTGATCCAAAATAGCAAGCGAAGAAAAGCTAGTTTCTGTCGTACCAAAAGAAACAAAAACAGTGGCGCACTAAACTGCAAACTGTACTCCAACAACTGCCCCAACTGAAAAAACCGCTCCTTGAAATACAAAAATGCCAAGAAAAACAGCCCAATACTTCCTATCCACAGCACATTTGTTAGCCACTTTGGGACTTTCCAGATCAGCAATACTACGACCGCACAAAAGAGATAAAAAACACCAGTTCCAGCGATGACCGACTGAATTGCCGCATCCGTTTTCGGACTCGTTACATAATATCCCCAAGAAGTTTGAAAGACATTTTCAACTAGCCAACTCATCCACCCTTCATCCCAAAGCAAAGTGCGGTAAGGTGCGCCTACGCTCAGAAATTGCCAACCGCGACCGAGGAAGACGGTGACAGTTGCAATTTGTAGGAGGCGGGTAAGTGTTGAGTTTGCGTTCAAGTATTTGTTTTTGGTGAAACTGGTGGAATTGTTTGAATTGGTCAATTGGAGGAAATGTCTGATAAGGGAATTTGTAATAAATAAGGTACCCAATTTTTTGAGGATTATCGCGAAGCGAATACAAATCCTGCTCCGAGAAGCGGAGGCGCGAAGAGGGAGCATAGCCTTAGCTACACGACTGATAAGCAACGCAGTAGTCGTTCGTGAGAAAGTCAAAAACAGGTAGATTATATTTTACAACTTTCCTAAAGTTGGCGTAATTGGCAAAATTGCATATAAATAAGCGAGTTGCCATCGCTGAAACTAAGACTCCCGCTGAGCAACTAAAGGCTCATTGCTAGTAGCTCACCGCTTCTATAACCCCCAACACAAATACTTAATATTCAAATACTCCTCAATCCCATACTTCGAGCCTTCTCTTCCAAATCCACTTTCCTTCACGCCACCAAAAGGAGCTGCCGCTGTTGAAATCGAGCCGGTATTGATGGCGACCATGCCATATTCTAGGGTTTCAGCGACTCGCCAAATTTGAGCATAATCATTGCCATAAAAATAAGCAGCAAGACCATAAGGCGTGTCGTTTGCCATTTTGATAACTTCTTCTTCCGACTCGAACTTCAGTACAGCAGCGATAGGTCCAAATATTTCTGTCCTAAATAAGTCCATTTCGGATGTCGCGTCCGCTAAAACAGTTGGTGGGAACAGTAAAGTATCTGCTGCATCATTCGCTCTGCTGCCACCAGTTTTGACCGTTGCACCTTTTGATTTGGCATCTTTTAGTAGTTCTTCTACTGATTTTACCGCATCTTCTTCGACCATAGGTCCGATATCTGTTCCTTTTTCTAATCCATTCCCAACCGTTAAGTCTGCACTTGCTTTGGTCAGCTTTTTCACAAATTCGTCATATACGTCAGCGTGCGCAAAAAAGCGATTGGTACAAATGCAGGTTTGTCCGGCGTTTCGGTATTTGGAGGCGATCGCTCCTTCTATAGCAGCATCTATATCTGCGTCTTTGAATACAATGAAAGGTGCGTTGCCACCCAGTTCTAAAGACACCTTTTTGACCGTACTCGATGCTTGTTTCATCAAAATTTTGCCAACTTCTGTAGAGCCAGTAAAAGAGATTTTTTTGACCGTTGGATGAGTCGTCAGTACTTTTCCAACAGTTTCTGCGTCATTGGTGGTGACGATATTAAGTACGCCATCCGGCATTCCAGCTTCTCTCGCTAGCACACCTAAAGCCAAAGCTGAAAGTGGCGTCAACTCAGCCGGCTTGATGACGACCGTACAGCCTGCCGCCAAAGCCGGGGCAACTTTGCGTGTAATCATCGCATTCGGAAAATTCCAGGGTGTGATGGCAGCGCAAACACCTACCGCTTGCTTGATAACAACGATGCGTTTATCGGTCGTCTGTGCCGGGATCGTATCGCCATAGACGCGCTTGGCTTCTTCTGCAAACCATTCAACGAAGGACGCACCGTATTTGATTTCGCCTTTAGCTTCTGTAAAAGGTTTTCCTTGTTCCAGAGTCAGTATTCTGGCTAGGTCATCGACGTGTTCCAGTTGTAGTTCGTACCATCGTCTCAGGATGCGGGAACGTTTGGCAGCGCGATAGCCGTTCCATATTTTGAAAGCGTCTTGTGCGTGCTGGATGGCTTCTTCAGTTTCTGCTTTGCCGCAGTCGGCTACTTCGGCGAGGAGTTCATGATCAAAAGGATTATGGACTTCAAAAGTAGCACCGCTATTGGCTTTGACGAATTGACCATTGATGAACGCATTGGTTTGGAGTAGGTCTGGGCGATTGAGTTGCATGGCTGTATAACTGTTTTATTTGCCTATTCAACACAAAATGAAAGCGGATGATTGATAAAGTCAGATAGAATCTCTAATTTTGTCATCCCAATTCAAAAAATATACCCACGTGACGGAATTGGTAGACGTGCTACCTTGAGGGGGTAGTGTCCTATGGACGTGCTGGTTCGACTCCAGTCGTGGGTAC